>JBPYEM010000097.1:0-3619 GCA_051985205.1 Candidatus Limnocylindrales bacterium
AGAGCGTGCCCTCGCCGACCCCGAACCACACGGTCGTCGGCGTCTCCTGCTGGACGACGAGGCCGAGGACCTGCTCGTAGAACCGACGGAGCGCCGGCAGATCGGACGTCGGCAGGGTGGCATATGCGAGCGAGTCCCCGAGCATCACTCTCCTCGCCGCTTCGGTCGTCTCCCGTACGATACCCGGTCATGACCGACACTCCGCCCTTCGACCGGGCCGCGCCCGACGCGCCCGTCGATCGGCTCGCGACGCCATACCGGACCCACACCTGCGGGGCGCTGCGGGCGTCGGACGCGGGCACCAAGGCGCGGCTGGCCGGCTGGGTCCATCGCCGCCGCGACCACGGCCAGCTGATCTTCCTCGACATCCGCGACCGCCACGGGATCACCCAGGTCGTGGTCGACAAGACCGACGATCCGAACGCCCATGCGGCGGCCAGCCGCCTTCGCAGCGAGTACGTCGTCATGGTCTCCGGCGACGTGGCGCCGCGCCTGTCCGGCACGGAGAACCCGCGGCTCCCGACGGGTGCGATCGAGCTCCGGGCGCACGAGGTCCGGATCCTGTCCGAGTCCAAGACGCCGCCGTTCTACATCAACGAGCCCGACGCGCAGATCGACGAGGCGCTCCGCCTCCGCTATCGCTACCTCGACCTCCGACGCGAGCCGATGGCGGCCCGGCTGCTGCTCCGCAGCCGCCTCGTCCAGGCCATCCGCGAGGTCCACCACGCCCACGGCTTCGTGGAGGTCGAGACGCCGGACCTGATCAAGTCGACCCCGGAGGGCGCTCGCGACTTCATCGTCCCGTCCCGGCTGCAGCCCGGCAGCGTCTATGCCCTGCCGCAGAGTCCGCAGCAGCTCAAGCAGCTCCTGATGGTCGCTGGCGTCGACCGCTACTTCCAGATCGCCCGCTGCTTCCGCGACGAGGACCTCCGCGGCGATCGCCAGCCGGAGTTCACCCAGCTGGACCTCGAGATGAGCTTCGTCGACGAGGACACCGTGATGGGCTTCGTCGAGGCGATGGTGATCGAGGTCTGCCGGCGGACCGTGCCGGACCGGCCGATCGCGATCACGCCGTTCCCGCGGTTGACCTATGACGAGGCGATGGAACGGTTCGGCAGCGACAAGCCCGATCTGCGGTTCGGCATGGAGCTCGTCGACCTCGCCCCGCTCTGGGCGGAGCGGCCGTCGGGGTTCCGCGTCTTCGACGAGGCCCTCGCCGACGACGGCCGGGTCAAGGCGATCGTGGCGCCCGGGCTCGGCGGGGCGTCCCGCAAGGAGATCGACGAGCTGACCGAACGCGCCAGGCGGTTGGGCGCGAAGGGCCTGGTATGGCTCGCGATCGAGGAGACCGGAGCCGTCCGCTCGGCGATCGCGAAGTTCCTCGGCGACGACGGTGTCGAGGCCCTCGTCACCCGCAGCGGCGCGAACCCCGGCGACCTCGTCCTCGTCGTCGCGGACCGGCCCGAGGTGACGGCCGACGTCCTCGGTCGGCTCCGTGCGGAGCTGGGCCTCCGGCTCGGCCTGGCCGACCCGAGGGTCCTCTCGTTCGCCTGGGTCAATCGCTTCCCGATGTACAAGTGGGATGCGGAGCATGAGCGCTGGGACGCGACCCACAACCCGTTCAGTGGCGTCCTGCCCGAGGACGAGGCGCTGCTGACGACGGTCGACGGCGACCCGACCCGCCTCTCCCCGAAGGACCCGGCCGGACGAGCGCGTGCGATGCAGTACGACATCACGCTCAACGGCTGGGAGTTGGGGGGCGGCTCGGTCCGGATCCACCGACGCGACCTCCTCGCTCGCAGCTTCACGCTGCAGGGCCAGACCGAAGCGGGGATGGACGAGAAGTTCGGGGCCGTCCTCGAGGCGTTCGAGTACGGTCCGCCGCCACACGGCGGGATCGCGCTGGGCATCGATCGCTGGGCGGCGCTCCTGGCGCATCAGACGAACATCCGGGAGGTGATGGCCTTCCCGAAGACGCAGTCCGGGACGGACCTCATGCTCGCTGCGCCGTCACCGCCGGAGCCGGAGCAGTACGCGGAGCTGGGGCTGAAGTTCGTCGGCGTTCCCGGCCGTCCCACGGAGTAGCGAGCGCATGGCGCTCGAGGCGGACCTGCCCGCGCCGCTCGCGGCGATCGCCGCGCGGCCACGCCTCGCGGCCCTCCTCGGCGCCGTCTGCATCGCCTTCTCGGGGATCCTGTACCGCTGGGCGGAGGTGTCGCCGTCGACGGGAACCGTGTTCCGGGCGCTGTTCGGGTTGCCCCTCCTTGGGCTCGTCGCCTGGCTCGAGCATCGCCGCTTCGGGGCGCTGCCGGCGCGGACGGTCCGGCTCGCCCTGGTCGCCGGCGTCTTCTTCGCCGGCGACCTGACGTTCTGGCATCACGCGATCGAGGCGGTCGGTGCCGGCCTCGCGACCGTCCTGGGGAACCTCCAGGTGCTGATCGTGGGTGTCGTCGCGTGGGTCGTCTTCGGCGAACGGCCGAATCGCGCCACGTTCGTCGCGCTGCCGATCGTGCTCGTCGGCGTCGTCCTGATCTCCGGCGTGGTGGGATCCGGCGCCTACGGCACGAACCCCGGGCTGGGCGTGGTCCTGGGGCTGCTGACCGCGTGCTGCTACGGCGGCTACCTGCTGACGATCCGGGTCGGCGGCCGGGACCTCCGGCGGCCGGCGGGTCCGGTGTTCGTCGCGACGGTGTCGACCGCAGCCGTCGCCGCGCTCGTGGGCGTCGTCGTCGGGGATCTCGATCCGCTGCCCGCGCCGGCGAGCCTCGCCTGGCTCGCCCTCCTCGGCCTGACGTCGCAGTCGCTCGGCTACCTGCTCATCTCGTTGTCGCTGTCGCGCCTGCCGGCGGTCCTGACGTCGATCATCCTGCTCGCCCAGCCGGTGATGACCGTCGGGCTCAGCATCGCCCTGCTCGGCGAGGCACCGTCGACGAGCCAGCTCCTCGGCGTCGCCCTCGTCGTGGGCGGGATCGCGGCCGCGACATTCGGGGCGGCCGCCGCCCGGATCCGGTTGCCGCGGCGGGCGAGCGCCGGCAGCGCCGGCGCCTGAGGGCTCGCCTCAGCCCGCGGGTTCGTTCGCCCCGGCCGGCGCGTATGGCGCGAGCGCAGGTCCCTCGAGCGGAGCATCGTCCGGCGTGTCGGCCAGCTGGGCGCCCCATTCGTGGACGTGCCCGGCCGGCGGATCCAGCGGCCCGACGTACGGAGGAAGCGCGGACCGTGGGGTCTCCCGGTCGTGGGTCGCGCCCGGGTCGCCGAGCTCGAGCGGCATCTCCGCGCGGGCCTGGCTGACGGCGTCGACGATGGCGTCGGGCATCCGATCCGGCCCGACGCGGCGAAGGTCCTCGAGCGCCGCGACCGGCACGAGGACGGGCCAGCCGCGGACGCCATCGAAGCGGGGCGCAAGGACGGCACCTTCGTCCGTGCCGTGCGCCTCGATGAGCGACGTGACGGTCTCCGGACCCACCCAGGTCATCCGCGCCGGCCACAGCAATGCGCCGGTCGCCTCCCGGATCTCGCCGAGGGCGACCTCGATCCCACGGACCATCTGACCCGCGGGTCCCAGCTCGCGTGGTGCGGGCTCGGCGAGCGTGACGGCGGCGCCCGCCAGCGAGGCGGCGAC
>JBPYEM010000098.1:0-14329 GCA_051985205.1 Candidatus Limnocylindrales bacterium
CGCACGGATCAGGCCGATGTTGCCCTCCTGGATCAGGTCCAGGAACGACATGCCGCGACCGATGTACTTCTTCGCGATCGAGACGACCAGCCGGAGGTTGGCCGACGTCAGCTGCTCGCGCGCGTCCCGTCCGATCCGGACCAGCTCGCCCTTGCGGTGGGCGAGCTTCGTGTTGAGCGGAACCTCCGGGTCGAAGCCCATCCGCTTCAGGAGATCCGCGTCGTTGCCCGCGGTGATCCAGCGCTCGAGACCCGGGAAGGCGACGTCGTCGCGTGTCCAGTCGTAGATCGCCCGGAGGCCGACGTTGTCGCGCGAGTCCAGATCGCCGTTGTGCACGGCGAAGTACGCCCAGTCGAGGAGCGTCAGGAACGACTCCGGATCGAGCTTGTCCGTGTAGCTCGCAACGAGCTTCTTGCCTTCCCGGAGGAGTTCCTTCGTCCCATCGGACTGCGCATCCCGGCCGGCCTTGACGAGGTGGAAGTCCGGCGGCGCGACGAGCAGCTCCCTGGCACCCTTCGCCGTCATCGCCGACCGGACGAGCGCATGGGCCTCCTCGCCGAGCGGCAGGCGGTGCTGCGGCTTCTGCGTCCGGGTCTTCTTCTCCGTGTCGTGGAGCGTCCACTCGTGGAGGCTGACGATGCCCTTCCAGGGCTCCTCGACCATCTGCTCGCCGAGCTCGATGGCCTTCGCCAGGACGACCTCCTCCTCGGCGGTCAGGAGGGCGACCTTGCCGATCTCCTTGAGGTACATCCGGACCGGGTCGTCGATCCCGATCATGTCCGCGCTGATCGCGTCGAGCTCCTCCGCGGAGGGCTCCTCGAGCTCGGCGGCATCGAGCTTCGTGGGTCCGTCGACCGGCAGCTTGCTGTCGACCGCGGCGCCGTCCTCGCCGACCAGCTCGACGTTGACGTCACCGGCGAGGCCGTCCGGCGGCCCGTCCGGGCCCGCTTCGCCGTCGAGCTCGATCTCGTCGCCATCGTCCTCGTCGTCCTCGACGGGCGGCAGCGCGACCTTCGCGGCGCGGAGGTTGCGCGTCGCGAGGCGGGCCTCCTCGACGTCCGCCTTCGCCCGCCGCGGCCGGGTCAGGACGGCTTCCACCAATGCCTTGTCGAGCGGATCAGCCATGGGGGTGCCCTCCTAGGAACCGTCGCGGTCGCCGGGGTTCGCTTCTCATACGCGGACGAGGACCGTCGCTTGCTCGATCTGGCGGTCGACGGCCCGGCGGGATTCGTTGTTCTGACGCGGGAGGTCGAGGAGCCGGGTCACGGCGTCGCGCTCGCCGCGACCTTCGGCCGCGAGGATCTCGGCCGCGACCCAGTCCGCCCGCTCGTCGAGTCGCAGGCGCTCGAGACGGAGCAGGCAACGGTCGACGGCGTAGGCGATCCGTTCTGATCCCACCCGGGCGACGTCCGGCGACGGCCGGGCGAGGATCGCCTGCGCAAGCGCTCGCGTCTCGTCGTCGAGACCGGACATGAGCGCGGACATCGAGAACGGCGGGTGGACGCCCTGGTCGTTCGGCGCCCGCTGGAGGACGATCGCCCGGAAGAGCTCGCGCGCCGGGGTCGACGGGAGCTGGTCCGGCCCGATCTCGTCGGACGCCCGGAGCTGCTGGTCCGGGACGAGGAGGATCAGCCGGAGCAGCTCTTCCTCGACCGGCGTGATCGCCGCGAGGATGCGATCCACGGGCAAGGCGTCCGCCGCGCCGATGACCGCATCCGCGGTGATCCGGCCCTGGACCGCCGCCGCGACGGGGCGGCGATGGAGGACCTCCAGCACCGATCGCTCCTCGACGCCGGACACGCGATGGATCGTCTGCAGGTACGCGTCGCGCATCACCGGGTTCGGGATCGCCCGCAGGGTCGGCACGATCGCGTCGACGAAGCGAGCCTTTCCGCCGGGGGTCTTCAGGTCGACGGCGCGGGCATGCTGGTCGATCAGGTAATCGACGATCGGCTGCGCGGTCCGGACCTCCTCCCGCCAGAGGTCCGGTGTGTCGCGGACCACCTCGTCGGGATCCTTGCCGTCCGGCAGGCGCACGACGCGCACTTCGTCGAGCTCGACGCCAGTGTCCGCGGCCGCAAGCTGGCCGATGAGCGCCTCGAGCGCCTGCGCACCGAACGTGCCCGCCTTCTCCCCGGCTGCGTCGACGTCGTAGGCCAGAGCGATCCGCGTCGCATACCGGGTGAGGAGGGCGACCTGGCCCGGCGTCAGGGCGGTCCCGAGCGACGCGACGACGTTGTCGAACCCTGCCTGGTGCGCCATCAACGCGTCCGTGTAGCCCTCGACGATCACCGCCTGACCGCCCTTCCGGATAGGTGCCTTCGCCTTGTCGATCAGATAGAGGGTCCGGCTCTTGTCGAAGAGCGGCGTGCCCGGCGAGTTGAGGTACTTGGGCCCGTCGCCGTCCAGGATCCGGCCGCCGAGCCCGACCGGTCCGCCGTTCGCATCGCGGATCGGAAAGATCACGCGTTCCCGGAACCGGTCGTAGACGCCGCCGCGCCCGCTCTGGCGGGGCTGGGCCAGGCCCGCCTCGACGAGCTCATCCGCCCGGATCTGCCGCTTCGCGGCGAGGGTCCGGGCGAGCGTGTCCCAACCGCCGGGCGCGAAGCCGAGCTGGTGGGCGGCGATCGTCGCTTCCGTGAAGCCCCGGCCCCGGAGGTAGTCCAGGGCGGGCTGACCCGCCTTCGAACCGGTCAGGACCGCGTGATAGAAGGCGATCGCGCTCTCGAGGACCGATCGGAGGCGGGCTTTTCGAGCGTCCTCGCGGCTCGTCCGCTCATCCAGCTCGACGCCGGCCTTGGCCGCGAGGACCTTCAACGCCTCCGGGAAGGACAGGCCGTCGCGCTTCATCACGAAGCTGAAGATGTCGCCACCCTCGCCGCAGCCGAAGCACTTCCAGGAATCGCGAGCGGGCGTCACCGTGAACGACGGCGTCTTCTCGCCGTGGAACGGACAGAGGCCCTTGAACGTCGTGCCGGCCTTCTTCAGCTGGACGGTCTCGCCGACCACGTCGACGACGCTCAGCTTGCCCTTGACCTCGGCAGCGACCCCGATCGCCAAGCGGTCTTCCCTCCGCGCCGGACACACGTGTGGGCTTGTCAAGGTCTTGACAAGCCGCTCGGGCGGATCATACACCCCGGTTGTCAATACTGGAGGAGGGTATTGACAGGTTCGATCCGACAAGCCGTCATCGCTGGCGTAGGCTGGGCAGATGAGCGTGGAGCGGTTCCCGATCCGGGTCGGCACGAAGTCGCGGCTCTTCCTTCGCGTCGCCTTCGGCGTCCGGCCGGAGGACGCCTGGATCGAGCTGCCGGACGCTCCCGATGGCCTCGTCCGCGTCTCGTTCGGTTGGCGCCCACTGCATGTCCGAACGCGGCTCGACAACGTCGTCCGCTGGCGGATCGAGGGGCCGTGGAAGTGGATCACCGCGATCGGCGTCCGGATGAGCATCCGGCACCGCGATGTCAGCTTCGATGGCAGCCCCCACGGCGGCGTCCGTCTCGACTTCGCGGACCGGGTGCCGTGGCTCGTCTTCCGGATCCCGGCGATCTACGTCTCGGCGGACGACCTCGAGGCCCTCGCGGCGGCCCTTGCCGCTCGCGGGATCCCCGGCGAGGACGCCCGAAAGGCGGGCTGAGGCGCTCCCGGGCCCGATGGGAGCGACCTCAGGGCGTGACGCTCGACGGCTCTGCCGCCGGCGGCAGGCGGCCGGCGCGGAAGTCGGCAAGCACGGTGCCGTAGCCGGGTAGGCCGCGGTCATAGCCGAGCGCCCAGAGGCCGGCCCCGGCCAGGCCCCGATCGTTGGCGAGCGCGAGCTTCGGGCCAAGGGTGGCCGGCGTGTCGTAGTAGATCCCTTGCCAGCCCGACCCGTCAGGGACGGCGAGGAAGGCGACGTCCTCGACCCGGTCGATGACGGGTTTGGCGCTTCGATCGTGCAGCGTCGCAAGGTTCTGGCGCGGGATCCACACGGAGCCCTGGCCAGTCGCGGGCGCACCGAGGTCCGGTGAGACGACCGGCCAGGCGATGCCGTAGAGCGGCAGGCCGAGCAGGAGCCGGGTCGACGGCACGCCAAGCGCTGCGTACAGGTCCAGGGACCAGGTCAGCGTCCGGGGGTCCCCGTCCGTTCGCGCCAGCGGCGACGAGGCGCCGGGCTGATTGTCGGCGGTCCGGTAGTCGTAGCCCATGAGGAAGATCCGGTCGGCTCCGGCAAGGTTGACCGCGGCCGCGATCGCCGCGCCCTGGGCACCGGGTGTCGTGGCGACGGTGACCGTCGCTTGCGGGTCGGCTTCGCGAAGCGCCGCCCTGAGGCGACCGACGAAACCCGCGTAGGCGGGGACGTCCAGGTCGTCGATCTGCTCGACGTCGACCGCGACACCGTCCGCGTGGAGCGATGACTTCAGGGCCGCGATGGAGGCGATGACGCGCCCCTGTAGCGCGGCGTCCGCGAAGAGGCGAGCGTTCCGGTCCGTTCCGAAGCTGGTGTACGTCACGTCCACTCGCCGGTGCCGCGCGTGGGCGTCCTTGATGATCCGCCGGCCGATGGGGTCGGTGATCCGCCGGTACCCGTTCTGTTTCGTGTCGAGCGTCCCATCCGTCCCGCTCGTGACGGAGAACAGGGCGATCGTCGTCGCCTCGGAGTCGACGAGGTGGGCTGCGATGGTCCCGTCGATCTCCCAGTACGGCACGAATGCGTACAGCTCGTGGCCGGGCACTGGCCGGACCGATGGGAGCGCCGCCACCGCGGCGCTGCTCGCCGTCTCGCCCGGACTCGTCGACGGCCGGGCGCCGGCCGGCGGGGCGCCGGCGTTCGACAGGCCAACGAGGCCGACGACGACCGTCGTCGCCGCGACGATCGCGACGCCGAGCCGCGATCTGAGGCGCCGCCCGAGCCGGACCGGCATGCCCCGCGGACCCGACCACGTCGCCGTCGGTCGCGCCATCCGCCGCCGTGGCGAGTCACTCATCCACGAAGTCTGCCCCTCGACGGCAAGGTCGGCAGGCCGTCGCGGGTTCACCAGCCGGCGCAGCGCGGAACGCGACGATCAACGATTGCTTGACCGGACGTGGGATCATGCTGCGTGCGACGGGCCAGGACGCACCGGCCGCCGCCTGCGTGGAGGATCGACGCTGACGAGCCGGAGCTCGGGGCCGCCCAGCCCGAACGACGACCGCGGGTCGTCCGGCACGCCCCCGCTGGAACCCGAGGAGGAGCTCGTCGCCGTCCTGCGCGGGATCGGCTCCGTCATGTTCCTGACGTCGGACCGGGTCATCGTTGCCCGGGACGGGATGGAGCGCCGGCCGAAGAGCGGGATCCAGTCGTTCCCGTTGGAGGCCGTTCGACTCATCCGGGTCGAGCGCGGCAGCCGCCCGTCCGGCCGCGTCGTCATCTGGGGTCCGACCGGGCAGGAGGCCGTCAGCATGTTCTTCGAGTCTCGTTCGCTGGACCGGGCGGAGGAGCTCGTGGCGCAGACACGGATCCTCGCCGCTTCGCGACGCCGCGCCCAACGCGAGGCTTCCGTCCACGAGCCGCGGGCCGGGCGCGAGGACTGAGGCGTCCGGGAGGTCGCCCGCGGCGCCCGCCTGCCGACGGTCGACCGTCGGGCGCGATGCCAACTCCTCGGACCGCAGCCTCGGGACGATGAAGCGTGTGGTCCATCGAACCAGAGCGGTGTGATCGCTGGCAGGATCGGGCGCTTGGGCAACCCCCCGGTCTGGTCCTACCTCGGGAAGGGGTGGGTGCCCCCGTCTGCCAGAGCGGTCGCAACGGTCATCCCGAGGGCGACGGTGGCGAGGACGAGGGACGCGAGGATGGAACGGACTCGGCGAATCGTCACGGTGTGCTCCTGTCCGCCCGAGCCCGCGGTCCGAGGAAGCACCCTCATCGTATGGGGTTGCGGTCGATCCGCAAGTATTTAGCAACCTTGTCCCGGAACGCGGTCGCAGCGGCGGCGCTCGATCGCGGCAACGCCTGTCCCGTCGGGTCAATCGGCACTTGAGCGGCGACGTATCATGCCGGCCGTGGCGACCAGCACCCAACGGCAGACGCGGAACCGACCGAGCCTCGCGGCGGAAGATCGCGATCTTGCGAAACAGGTCGGGGCGCGACTCCGCGCCGCGCGGACGCGAGCCGGTCTGACCCAGCGCGAGCTCGCCGCGCCCCGCTACACGAAGGCGTACGTCAGCGCGCTCGAGAACGGCCTGATCAAGCCATCGATGGCGGCCCTTCGCTTCCTCGCCCGTCAGCTCGGGACGGTTCCGGAAGCGTTCCTCGCGGACGCCGACACGCACTGGGAGCGGTTGGATGCCGAGCTTCGCCTCGCCGCCGGCGATTGGCAGGCGGCTGCCGACCGGTTCCAGGCGATCCTGGACACGAACCCGTCCGGTGTCGGGCGGGGGATGGTCCAGCTCGGCCTCGCCGAAGCGACGGTCCGGCTCGGCCGGTCGTTCGACGCGATCGGTCACGCGACGGAGGCTCGCGAGCTCCTCACCGCCGCCAATCGGATCGCGGATGCCCACCGCGCCGCCTATTGGCTCGCGGCCGCGCACCACGGAGCCAACGATCCTGCCCGGGCGAAGGCCCTGCTCGATGAGCTGCTCGTCGCGACCGGCGGCGGCTCGGCCGATCCCGACCTGCGGGTGCGGATCCTGATCGCGATGGCGGCCACCGTTTCCGGGAACGACGAGGCGTCGGCCGCGATCGGGCTGCTCGAGGAGGCCCGCAGGATCGGCACCGATCTCGATGACCGGCGCCGCGCGACGTTGCTCTCGTCGCTCGCCGCCTCGTACCGCTTGGCCGGCGATCTCGAAGCCGCCATCCGCAGCGGGACGGAGTGCGTTGCCCTGTTCCGCGCCGTGGAGGCTCGGGCCGAGACCGCGCTGATCGAGAACGAGCTCGCGCTGACCTACCTCGCCCTCGGAAGCCTCGGCGAGGCGGATCGGCATGTCGCGGCCGCCCGAACGGAGATGGCCGCGGCGAAGGACGACTTCCGGATGGCCCACGTCGCCGACACGGAGGCCCGGATCGCGCTCGATCGCGGCGACCTCGGCGCGGCGGCGCGGTTGGCGGCCGAGGCCCTGACCCTCGCCGAGGAGACGAACAACACCAGGGCCCACCTCTCGGCGCTGATGACGGCGGCTCGTGCGGCGCGGCGCTCCGGCGATCCGGCTCGTGCGACGGAGCTCCTGGAGACCGCGGCGGTGCTCGCCGAAGCCGCACCCCGATCGAGGCTGCGGCAGGTCCTCACGGAATGGAGCGAGCTCGCCGCCGAGTCGGGCGATCACGCCCGCGCGTACGAGCTCTCGCGGCGGGCGCTCGCGCTCAACTAGGTCCGGACTCGATCACGGTTCATCGAATCGGAATGGCCCGGTCCACAGGACCGGGCCATTCATATCCGTCGCTCCCTGGTGGGACCTAGAGGTAGAAGTCGGTCACCAACCGGGTCCGGTTCCCGTACTGCCAGATCCCGACGCCGATATACGCATAACGGGGATTCTTGAGGTTCTGCCAGTGACCCCCGTTCGTCGACCGTTCGGACTGGAAGACGAGGTGTGACGCGAGGACGGCAGCCTTCGTCGTTGCGTATCCATCCCGGCAGCCGATGTTCTCGCCCCACGTCGCCAGGTAGTAGCCGGCTCGTCGAAGCCGGTACCCGGGATCCTGATCCGCATAGTGCGTGCACCAGGCGTGGACCGCGAGCAGCTTTCCATAGGGGCGGGAGACGTAGTCCGAGATGCCAGGGGAATACCGGAACGGTGCGACGTAAGCGCTGTACCGGCCTGAGCCGTAGCCTCGACAGGTCCCGTCGCTGAGCACCCAGCCGCCGGTCCGGGTGCAGTTCGCCAGGCCGAGGTAGAACTGTTCGACGCTGTACCACGGCCGATCGATGACCGTTGTCGCCGAGACGTCCGTCGCGGCGGGGCCGCCGACGGTGGCCAGAGCTGCGGCGAACGTGAGCGCGAGCACGATCCGCGCGCGCCAGTGGGAAGACGCCCGATGGGCGCCGGGGAATCGGGTCAAGACTCCTGCCTCCTGTCTACCGGACGCCGCGGCGAGGACACGGCGACGATGGTCGCGACCCGTGGGCAGGTGGACGCGCGGGAGGGGCGCGGACGCGGGGGTCGTGAGGTGCCGGGAGTGACGGTGCCGGGGTGACGGCCGAGCGAAGGACCTGCCCTGGGGTGGCGCGGTGCGAGCTCAGTTCCGGTAAAGGACCTCGCGAACGTCAGTATCGCCCGTGGCCGGGTCGTCCGTCATCCGTCGGATGCACCAGCTTCGCGGGAACCTCCGCTGCGCCTCCGTCGGGCGCTCACGATTCCTCCACATCCGGGGCCGAGGATCGGATCACCGGCGATCACGTCCCGACCGCGTGGTCGGGCCGCCGGACAGATCGGAGCACGATTCTCGCCATGAACGGTCGCACCATCGCCCGCGTCCTCCTCGTCGTCGTCCTCATCGGCGCCGCGATCGGACTCGGCGTCTCCGCCTACGACGCGGGCGTGAGCACGGGGCTCGCCCAGAACGGCAACGTCACCGTGGCACCGGGCTACGTCGGGGCGCCATACGTCGGTTGGGGCTGGGGCTGGGGCTTCGGCCACGGCTTCTTCGGCTTCTTCGGTGGGCTGCTCTTCCTCATCCTCCTCTTCGCCCTGATCCGGGCGGCGGTCGGCGGCGGTCATCGCCGCGGCTGGGACCGGCGCGGCCCGGGTTGGTCCGGAGGTTGGGGGGACGGCGGGCCGCGGAGCTGGGAGCAGCGGGCCCGCGAGGTCCACGACGCCTGGCACCGCGACCATCCGGACGACGGACGGTCGACGTCGGGCGGCGATCGGCCGAACGACGCGCCGAGCGCCTGACCGCTCTCGTCACGGACGCCGGATCCCGACCGGGATCCGGCGTCCTCGCGTCCCTAGGATGACGGCATGAAGACGATCCTCGTCGTCGACGACGAGCCCCGGATCGCGGCGCTTGCCCGCGACTACCTGGAGCACGCCGGGTTCGGGGTCCTGGTCGCACGATCCGGCGAGGCTGGGCTGGACCTCATCCGACGCGAACGGCCGGACCTGGTCGTCCTCGACCTGGGCCTGCCCGGCGTGGATGGGCTCGACGTGACGCGCGAGATCCGGCGATCGTCGTCGCTGCCGGTGATCATGCTCACAGCGCGCGACGACGAGCTCGACAAGCTGCTCGGCCTGGAGCTGGGTGCGGACGATTACGTCACGAAGCCATTCAGCCCGCGCGAGCTCGTGGCGCGTGTCCGAGCGGTTCTGCGTCGCGCCGAGGGTGCCGCGGACCGCGCCGGCGACGAGCTCGTCCGAGCCGGTGAGCTGACCCTCGACGTGCCGCGGATGCGAGCCGACCTCGGCGGTCGCCGGATCGAGCTGACACCGACGGAGTTCTCCCTCCTGGCCGCCCTCGCCCGGCAGCCGGGCCGGATCTTCACCCGATCGCAGCTTCTCGACGCCGTTCACGGCGTCGCCTTCGAATCCTACGAGCGGGCGATCGACACCCACATCAAGAACATCCGACGGAAGCTCGAGCCCGATCCCCGGCGGCCGGTCCACGTCCTCACCGTCTACGGCGTCGGCTACCGATTCGCGGACGAGCGCGGGTGAGCGGCCCGCCACGCAGACGAGCGGGCGGCGGTCCGCCGTGGATGTGGTCCGGTCCGCGACCGGGCTGGTGGCCGGCCGACGAGCCGTGGCCACCGTCGCGCCGCCGCCGTCCCTGGCGGCGGTTCGGCTGTCTCTTCGGCCTCGTCTTCTTCATCGGCTTCCTGGGGCTGCTCGCGATCGTCGCCTCGATCGGCGGCGCCATCGTGACCGCGCCCGGGCTCGTCGGCCACGGCGTCCGGATCGCGACCGCGCTCGTCGCGCTGGCGCTGGTGTTCGCCCTGATCCGGGCGGGACGCACCGCCCGTGGCTCCGGCGACGTGCTCGACGAGCTCGTGGAGCAGGCGGGTCGGGTCGAGGCCGGCGACTACGGCGCCCGGGTGGACGTGCCGGATCAGGCACCCGGTGCCGTGCGCGACCTGGCTCGCGGCTTCAACACGATGTCCGCCCGGCTCGCGGCCGATGAGCAGCAGCGGCGGAGCCTCCTCGCCGACGTCACCCACGAGCTGCGGACGCCCCTGACGGTGATCGCCGGGAACATCGAGGCGATCCTCGACGGCGTCCATCCCGCCGACGAGGCCCATCTCGGGGCGATCCTCGAGGAGACTCGCGTCCTGAGCCGCCTCGTCGAGGACCTCCGGACGCTCACGCTGAGCGAGGCCGGCTCGCTGTCGCTCCATCGGGAGCCGACGGACCTCGACATCCTGTTGACGGACGTCGCGACATCGTCGGCCGCACCGGCCGCGACCGCCGGGGTGACGGTGACGGCGACCGTCGACGAGGACGTCCCGCTCGTCGACGTCGATCCAGTCCGGATCCGCGAGGTGCTCGGCAACCTCGTCGCGAACGCCACCCGCCACACGCCGGGCGGCGGCCGGATCGATCTCCATGCCGGGATCGCCGGCGACCGGATCGAGATCACGGTCCGGGACACCGGAAGCGGCATCGAAGCCGCCCTCCTTCCCCACATCTTCGAGCGGTTCGCCCGGGGGACGGGCTCGCCCGGCTCCGGCCTGGGGCTGTCGATCGCCCGCGGTCTCATCGAGCTGCACGGTGGGACGATCGCCGCCGAATCCCCACTAGGCGGCGGGACGACGATCCGGATCCGGCTTCCGCTGACGACGTCCTGAGGGCACGTCCCGCCCGTCGCCGCGCCGGACCCTCCGACACGCGGACCGTCGGGCGTCCAGGGCGGGTGATCGGGCGCCCAGAGCGGGCTGGCTCCTTCGTACCCCGCCGGCACGCGCCCGATGTCGGGTTGCGGCCGGACCTAGTCGGGCGTCACCCTGTGCCCATGCTCGGACGACTGCGCGCCTCGCGTCGATCGCTGGGGGCTGCCACGCTCGCCGTGGCCGCGCTCCTCGTGATCCCCGTCACACCGGTCGCCGCGGCCGACTTCCCGGCCCGCGATTCGCTGTATCACAGCTACTCCGAGATGGTCACGGAGATCCACGCCGTCCAGACGGCGCATCCGACGATCGTCCGCCTCTTCAGCATCGGCAAGAGCTACCAGGGTCGGGACATCTGGGCCGCGAAGGTCAGCGACAACGTCGCGACGGACGAGCCGGAGCCGGAGATCCTGATCGACGCGCTCCATCATGCTCGGGAGCACCTGACGGTCGAACAGGCGCTCTACCTTCTCCACGTTCTGGCGGACGGCTACGGCACGGACCCCTACGTCACGAGCCTGGTCAACACCCGCGAGATCTGGATCGTGTTCGCGGTCAACCCCGACGGCTTCGAATACGACCTGACCTGCACGGGCAGCGCCGACCCGCCGTACTGCGCGTGGCGCAAGAACCGCCAGCCGAACGCCGGCACGACCGCGATCGGGACGGACCTCAACCGGAACTACGACTACCGTTGGGGTTGTTGTGGCGGCGCGTCCGGCAGTCCGTCGTCGATCCTCTACCGCGGTGGGGGTCCCTTCTCTGCGCCGGAGACTCGCGCCATCCGCGACTTCGTCCTGAGCCGGGTGATCAACGGCGTCCAGCAGATCAAGGCCCACATCACGCTGCATACGAACGGCCAGCTGATCCTGTGGCCGTACGGCCACACCTACACGGACATCCCGGCGGACATGACCGCGGTCGACCACCAGGTATTCGTCACGCTGGGCAACGGCATGGCCGCCCGCAACGGCTACAAGGCCGAGCAGTCGAGCGACCTCTACATCACCGACGGCGACGAGATCGACTGGATGTACGGCCGGGAACGGATCTTCTCGTTCACCTGGGAGCTCTACCCGCCGGAGACGCCCACCGTCTGGGGTGACCACTACCCGCCCGACGAGCAGATCGCCGCGGCGGTCGCCCGGAACCGCACGGCACTCCTCTACCTCATCGGCGAGGGCGGCTGCCCGTACTCGATCGTGGGCCTGGCGAAGCAGAACTGCGGGCCCTTCTTCGACGACATGGAGATCCGCCGCGGCTGGACGGTCAACCCGGACGGGACGGACACGGCGTCCGCGAGCGGCCGCTTCACCTGGGGCGACCCACGGGCCAGCTTCCTGGGCCCGATCGCCGTCCAGCCGGAGCCCGCGTCATCCGGTCGCTACGCGTTCGTGACGGGGCTGCCGAGCGGCAGCTCGCCGAACGCGAACGACCTCGACGGCGTCAGCACGATCCGCAGCGCGCCGATCACCCTGCCGGCGGCGCCGGGCGCCCTGTCGTGGCGCTACTTCTGGGGCCACGGGCCCAGCGACGATCACGACTCGCTCGCGGTCTGGGTCGAGAGCGCGGGAGGCGTCCGGACCCTCGTCTGGGCCGTCCCGGGGACGCGGCTGACGAATGCCGGCTCCTGGAAGAGCGCGGCCGCCTCGCTCTCGCGGTGGGCCGGTCAGACGATCCGGATCGTGGTCCAGGCGAAGGATCGCGGAACCGACAGCGTGGTCGAGGCCGGCGTCGACGACATCCGCGTCGAACAGCCCTGACGGGAGGGACTGAGGAACCGCATCGCCGTCCCGGTCGTCTCCGGGCGACACGGGGCCGGCGCTTCTCGCCGGCCAGCCCGGAGGCGATGCCATGCAGCGCGTACTTCCCGGCCCATTCGGCCGGTCCGGCTCACGACGGCGAGGCGTCCTCGCCCTCTCGACGGGGATCCTCGCGGTCTTCCTGGCCGCGACGCCCACACTCGCCTGCGGCGGGCTGATCGGGCCGAACGGCGCGGTCAACCTGCTGCGGACGACGACGCTCGCCGGCTACCACGACGGCGTCGAGCACTACGTGACGGCGTTCCAGTTCGCCGGCGGTGGGGGCGCGTTCGGCTCGATCACGCCGCTCCCGGGCGTCCCGACGAGCGTCGTGAAGGGCGGCGACTGGACGCTCCAGCGCCTCGTCCGCGAGACGAGCCCGCTCCGGTTGGAGGCGGCCGCGTCTGCGGCGGCCTCGAACGCCGGCGGCGCGGAGGAGCTGCTGACGGTGAAGATCGATGCGCTCGACATCACCGTCCTGAAGGGTGGCGCGGCGGACATCGGTCAGTGGGCCACGAAGCATGGCTTCCGCCTCCCGCCAGACGCACCGGAGGTCCTCGACTTCTACGCCCGCCGGAGCCCGATCTTCCTCGCCGCCGCGTTCGACGCAGATGCGGCGAAGGCGCGCGGTCAGCAGATTGGCGACGGCACCCCGGTCCACATCACGATCCCGACGAAGAACCCCTGGGTGCCGCTCCGGATCCTCGCCCTCGGCAAGACCGGCGGCGAGCCGGTGAGCGCGGACGTCTACCTCCTGACCGACCGTGCACCGGCACTCCTGCCCCAGCCGAATGGCTCGAATGGCATCCGGCTCGACGTCAGCGAGTCGGCGTCGACGAGCCTCCTGTCCGACCTCCACGCGGACCGCGGCATGGACTGGGTCCCGGACTCCGGCTGGCTCACGAAGGTCGCAGTCGACGGGCAGGCTGCCCAGCTCGACTACGACCTTGCGGTGGATGCGTCCGGCCATGGGCGCCCGTCGGCGGTCGACGCCGGACTGGCGCTCCCGCCGTTGCCCGGCGCCTCGAACCCGGTCGACATCGGACGGATCCTGCTGGCGCTCGCGTTCGTGGGACTCGGCCTGGTCGGCGTCGGCATCATCGGTTTCGCCCGGCCGGGCGGCCGACCGCTGGCGTCATGACCGGACGGCGACGAGCCGTCGCCGGCATTGCCTTCGGCCTGGCGATCGCCGTCGCGACCGCGCTGGGCGCGAGCGCGGTCGCCCGCTCGAACGACCCGATCGAGATCCCGATCACGATCCACTGGTCGCACTTCGAGCCGTCGGCGGTCACGGTCCCGGCCGGACGACCGGTGACGTTCGTGATCACGAACACGGATCCGATCGACCACGAGTGGATCGTGGGCGACGCGGCGCTCCACGAGCGTCACCGCACCGGCACGGAGCCGGTCCACAACGCCCGACCGACCGAGATCTCGATCCCGGCCCTCTCCGAGCGGCGCACGACCGTGACGTTCGCCGCCGCGGGGTCGCTCCAGTACATCTGCCATCTGCCGGGCCATGAGGCGTACGGCATGGTCGGCACGGTGACGATCACCCCAACCGGCTAAGCCGGGGGCACGGCAGGTCGCCGTCCGGTCCGCCGCCGCGGCGTCGCCTCGGGCGGAAGCGCCCGCCAGCGACGCGCGGCGACGGACCGGACGGCCGCGCTCGCCTTGACTCGGGAGTTGCGCGAGCGCCACACTGCGGCGGGGTCTGTGGTGAGGTGCCGGTGGCGTCGTCCGGGCTGATCG
>JBPYEM010000099.1:0-2744 GCA_051985205.1 Candidatus Limnocylindrales bacterium
CGAGCGTCGCCACGAAGCCCGATCATCAGCAGTCGCGCCGCGAGCAGCGCGGCCGCGATCCGGGCGAGGACGGGCAGAGGACCCGGCCACGGATCCGCGATGAGCGGCGCCGCGAGGAAGACGATCAGGAGTCCCAGGACCGTCGCTCGCGGATCGCGCGCGGAGACGGCGACGACGGCCGCGGCGATCGCGATCGCGGCGATCGCGGTCAGGGCCGGGTTCACGCCGACCGTCCGACCGCGACCCGCGTCACGGCTTGGCGCTGGCTCGCGGGCTGGAGGAGCCGGGTCGGGGGCTCACGGACGCCGGACTCGGGCTGGCATCCGTCAGCTCCGGATGGCGCGGCGTCTGGAGGATGCTCAGCTCGTCGATCGGCCAGTACCGGAGCCACGCCCGGCCGATCACGGCGGCGACGTCGACCGGGCCGAACTCGCGGGAGTCCGCCGAGTTCGCGCGGTGATCCCCCATCAGGAACAGCTGACCCTGCGGGATGACCCACGTCTTCGCCCCGATCAGGTCCTCTGTTGGCTGCGGCTTGCCATTCACCTGGTAGACGTAGGGCTCGTCGAGCTGCGTCCCGTTCACGTAGACGGAGCCGTTGCGCAGCTCGAGCGTGTCGCCGCCGACTCCGATCACCCGCTTGATGTAGGGCTGGCCGCCCTGCTGGACCCAGTTCTCGGGTGGGTTGAAGACGACGACATCGCCTCGCTTGTAGGGGTCCCAGCGTGGCGTCAGCTTGTCGACGAGGACGTAGTCCCGCGGCATCAGCGTCCGTTCCATCGATTCCTGCTGGACCTGGTACGGCTGGGCGACGAACGATTGGATCACCCAGAAGATGATCAGTGTGAGGACGAGGGTCTCGACGATCTCCAGCAGACAGCCGAGGGCGGGGCGACGGCTCACGAGGCCGGGGGAGGGGTGATCACAAGTTCGGCAGTATAGGGCTGGCGGGCGGGCGGGCCGGAGAAGCGGCTCAGGGCGCCGGGAAGGTGGTCCCCGCGCCCCCACCCACCGCCGACAGCTCGGGGTGGCGGTCGGTCGGCAGGACGCCAAGGGCATTGAACGGCCAGTAGCGCAGCCAGGCCCGGCCCAGGACGGACCTGACGGAGATCGGGCCGAAGTCGCGGGAGTCCGTCGAGCGCTCGCGGTGGTCGCCCATCACGAACAGGTCCCCGTCCGGCACGACCCAGGAGCTCAGCGCGTCGTGGGCGGTGGTGGGCTGGGCCGCCCCGCCGATCGAATAGACGTACGGCTCGTCGAGCGGCTTCCCGTTCACGGTGACCTTGCCGTCCTCGAGCGCGATCCGGTCGCCCCCCACCCCCACGATCCGCTTGATGTAGGGCTTCCCGACCTGGACCTCCGCATTCGCCGGCGGCGTGAACACGATGATGTCGCCGCGGTGGTAGCCGTCGAACTGCGGGGTGAGCTTGTCGACGAGGATGTACTGACCCTCCTCGACCGTGTCCTGCATCGAGACCTGCTCCACCTTGAACGGCTGGGCCACGAACGTCTGGAGGACGAAGAAGATCACGGCGGTGAGGACGACCGTCTCCGCGATCTCGAGGAGGCAACCGAAGGCGGCGCGGCGACCGGTGGCGGCCGGCGGAACGTCGGCGTCGGGAGCCGGCGGCGCGTCCGGCGGCGCGCCCGGCGGCGCGTCCGGCGTCGCGGTCGGCGGGGGTTCGATCACGGTCATTGGAGGATAGGCCGCGCCGCTGCCGGCCGCCCATGGGCCGATCGTTCGGCGGCCCGGCGTGACCGGCCGGCGACGTTTCCCGGCGCCCGTCGCGGGCGGTCGTCCGTCACCGTCCGACGCGGCTCACCGTCCACGCCCCCGGGCGTCCCCGTGTGGCGGCGGCGCCGTCGCCTTGCTACACTCCCGGCGGCCGTCCGCCCGTTCCGCGTGCGTGCCGCCCTGATCCCCGGAGACCGGCGCTGGGTTCGGTTGCGCGACGCGCGATCCGGGCCAGCGAGAGTGGAGGAACCCGAGCCCTGATGAGCGCCGACACGCTCCAGCTGATCATCCTGCCGGCCGGCCTCATCGCCGTCCTCTTCGCCCTGTACCTCGCCCGGGACGTGCTGGCCCGGGACACCGGCACCAAGGAGATGCAGGACGTCGCCGGCACGATCTACGAGGGCGCGATCGCCTTCATCCGGCGGCAGTACACGACGATCGCGGGACTGGCCGTCGTCGGCGCCGTCCTGATCGGCATCCTCATCTCGATCTTCGAGACGAAGGCCGTCGCGGACACGGACGTCTTCGGGGTGGACCTCGGCATCCGGACCGGCATTGCGTTCCTCGTCGGTGCGGCGTGCTCCATGGCGTCGGGGATCATCGGCATGTTCATCAGCGTGAAGTCGAACGTCCGGACCGCGTCCGCGGCGCGGCGCAGCCTCGTCGAGGCGGTCCAGGTCGCCATGCGCGGCGGGGCGGTGTCCGGCTTCCTCGTCGTCGCCCTGTCGCTGCTCGGCGTGTACCTGATGTTCGCCGCGTTCGGCGGCCTTGGCGCCGCGACGGTCGCCCAGGCGCCGTTCCTCATCGTCGGCTTCGGCTTCGGGGCCTCGTTCGTCGCGCTGTTCGCCCAGCTCGGTGGCGGCATCTACACGAAGGCCGCCGACGTCGGCTCGGACCTCGTCGGCAAGGTCGAGAAGGGCATCCCCGAGGACGACCCGCGCAACGCGGGCGTCGTGGCCGACCTCGTCGGTGACAACGTGGGCGACTGCGCCGGTCGTGGCGCCGACCT
>JBPYEM010000100.1:0-11219 GCA_051985205.1 Candidatus Limnocylindrales bacterium
CCATGGCGCTCCGTGTCGTCGGCGGTGTTGACGATCACGGTCAGGTCCGAGCCGACGACCGCCTGCAGACCCTCCGCGAGCTTCGCCCCGCCGACCCCACCGGCGAGCGCGACGATCCGCCCGGTGCTCAGCCCAGCCGCTCCCAGACCTCGGGCATCCGATCGATCGTCTCGCGGTCGAACGGCGCCTGCATCCGGCAGATGACGGTCTCGAAGCCGAGGTCGCGGAACGGCGCGATCGCGTCGGCGACGAGGGACGGCGGTCCGGCGAGATGCGGCCCGTCGCCGGCATTCTCGACGCCGTTCTGGCGGAACCGCTCCAGCGTGCTGGCGTCGGCGGCCGCGGGATCGTCCCGGATCGTGATCGGGAAGCTGACGGTCAGCTCGATCGCGGATCGATCCCGGCTGACGTCGGCGCAATGCTCGTCCAGGATCGCGAGCTTGGATCGGACCTCGTCGAGCGTCCCCGACGTGTTCCAGGCGTCGGCATAGCGCGCCGTCGTCCGGAGCGTCTTCTTCGGCCCGGAGCCGCCGATGAGGATCGGCAGATGGCGTTGGACCGGCCGCGGCGCACAGAGCGCGTCGTGGAACCTGGAGAACCGCCCGTCGTACGTCAGGGTCTCGCCGTCGAGGAGCCGGCGCATCAGCATCACCGACTCGTCGAGCCGATCGAGACGCTCGCCGAACCCGGAGCCCCACGCCTCGATCCCGAACGCGTCGTGCTCCCGCTCGAACCACGCACCACCGATACCGAGGATCGCCCGGCCGTCGCTGATGTGGTCGAGCGTCGTCGCGATCTTGGCCGTGAGCCCCGGGTTCCGGAACGTGTTCGCCCCGACCATCAGGCCCAGCCGGAGGCGCTCGCTCACGGCACCCAGCCCGGCGAGGACCGACCAGCCCTCGAAGATCGGCTGCTCCCACGGCCCGAAGATCGCGTTGAGGTGGTCCCAGGTCCAGACGGAATCCCAGCCGGCCGCCTCCGCGGCCAGCGCGGAATCGCGGAACTCGGGCCACGTCGTCTGCTGCGACCAGAGCTGGAGCCCGAAGCGCATCACGATCCGGTGCCCGGCACGCCCTCGGACATGGCCGACCTCGGCGTCACGCCGACAGGAGGTCCCGGACCTCCGGCAGGCGGTCGATCGTCTCCGCGTCGTACGGCGCCAGCGCGTCGATGATGATGTGGCGGAAGCCGAGCTCCACGACCGGCCGGAGCTGGTCGGCGATCTCCTGCGGCGACCCGACGTACGCCTCGTCGCCGTCGCCGAAGGTGTCGCCGTTGGCCGCTGCCAGCTCGCCCAGGACGCGCGTCGCCGTCTGCTTGTCGTCGCGGATGAGGAACCAGTCGGACATCGTCCGCTCGATCTCGTCGGGATCCCGGCCGATCTCCGCGCACCGCTCTCGGAGCGTGGCGTCCTTCTGGCGCAGCTCGTCCGGCGTCCCACCGGTGTTCCACGCGTCGGCGTAGCGAGCCGTCGTCCGGAGCGTCTTCTTCGGCCCGGAGCCGCCGATCAGGATCGGGAGCTTCGCCTGGACGGGCCGTGGTGCGCAGAGCGCGTCATGGAACCGGTAGAAGCGGCCCTCGTGCGTCACGGTCTCGCCGTCGAGCAGCCGCCGCATGAGCATCACCGCCTCGTCCAGGCGGTCCAGCCGCTCGCCGAAGCCGGAGCCCCAGGCTTCGATCCCGAACGCGTCGTGCTCCCGCTCGAACCACGCCCCGCCGATCCCGAGGATGGCCCGGCCACCGGAGATGTGGTCGAGGGTCGTCGCGAGCTTCGCGGTGAGACCCGGGTTGCGGAAGGTGTTCGCGCCGACCATGAGCCCGAGCGTGGGCTTCGCCGTGACGGCCGCCAGGCCGGCGAGGGTCGTCCAGCCCTCCAGGATCGGCTGCTGCCACGGACCGACGATCGCGTTCAGGTGGTCCCAGGTCCAGAGGCTGTCGTAGCCGGCCTTGTCGGCACGCAGGGCGGCGTCGCGGAGGGCGGGCCACGAGTCGGTCTGCGGCCAGAGGAGGGCGCCGATCTTGATGTCCATGGAGTGGCCTCCGGGGCGGCGGCGGGCGCAACGAACGCGGGCTGGGGCCCGCGGGCGAGGGCCGCTACGCGGTGAGCTTGGGCAGGACCTCGCGGCCGAAGCAGTCGATCCACTCGGCCTGGTTTCGGCCGACGTTGTGGAGGTAGATCTGGTCGAAGCCGAGGTCGAGGTATTTCTGGATCTGCTCGCGGTGCCGCTCTGGGTCCGCCGAGATCAGCATCCGGCCCTCGAAGTCCTCCGGCCGGACGAGCTTCGCCATCTGCTCGAAGTCGTGCGGCGACCGGATGTCCTGCTTCGGGAACTTCATCCCGCCGTTCGGCCACTCGACCATCGCATTCCGCATGGCGGCTTCGTCCGTGTCCGCCCAGGACAGGTGGAGCTGCAGGATGTAGCGGAAGGTGTCCGGATCCTTGCCCGCTTCGCGACAACCCGCCTCGCAGTTCTCGCGGATCATCTCGAGCTTGCTCTCCGGGGCCCCGACGGTGATCAGGCCCTCCGCGTACTGACCGGTCTTCTTGGCCGTCACGGGGCCGGCAGTCGCGATGTAGACCGGCGGCGGCTCCTCGGGGAGTGTCCAGAGCCGGGTCGCCTCGAGCTTGAAGTACTTGCCGTCGTGCTTGACGTCCCGGCCGCGGCTCCCGAACAGCTTCTTGATGATCTCGATCGCCTCGAACATCCGGTTGATCCGGTCCGGCGTCTCGGGCCAGTAGCCGGCGACGATGTGCTCGTTCAGCGCCTCGCCGCTGCCGAGTCCCAGCCAGTGCCGGCCGGGATACATCGCGGCGAGCGTGGCCGATGCCTGGGCGACGATCGCCGGGTGCATCCGGAAGCTCGGGCAGGTGACGCCCGGGCCCACGTCGCCGGTCGTCCGCTCGCCGATCGCGGTCATCACGTTCCACACGAAGGCGGCGTTGCCCTGCTGGGGCACCCACGGTTGGAAGTGGTCCGCCGCCATGACGCCGGTGAATCCCGCGCCCTCGGCGCGGACGGACAGATCGACGACCTCGCGAGGGTCGAACTGCTCGAGCATCGCCGCGTATCCGATCCTGGGGGTGGCCATCGCGTCAGTCCTCCAGGTGGTCGTGGACGCGGTCGACGGCGATCCGGAACGTGATCCGCGGGTAGGCGCGGTACGAGGCGAGGTCGGCCGGGTCGGCGCCTTCGGGGTGGTAGCGATCCGCCAGCGCGAGGATGTCCGCGAGGGCCCGGTCGCCGTCGTCGTCGATCTCGTCGACCCTGCCACTCAGGCCGATCCAGGAGTAGCCGTCCGGCGCGAGGACCGCGAGGGACACCCGGCCGTCCCGGCGCAGGTTCGCCGGCCAGAACCGGCTGAC
Source organism: Candidatus Limnocylindrales bacterium (assembly GCA_051985205.1). Classification (GTDB taxonomy): domain Bacteria; phylum Chloroflexota; class Limnocylindria; order Limnocylindrales; family CSP1-4; genus CF-46. Next base: position 3,365 of record JBPYEM010000100.1, read on the forward strand.
GCGGCTGTTGATCAGGATCCGGCCGTCATCCTCGAGCCGGTACCAGATGACGGCCTGGCGTGGCGCGCCGTCGCCATCGGTCGTCGCCACCGCCGCGAACAGCGGTTGGTCGAGGAAGGCCCGCTGGGCGGGCGTCAGCGCAGCGGTGCTGCCGGGGGACGCGGTTGGGGACTGGGCGGACTCCATGCCCGGATGGTACGCGAGGCAACGATCCGGAGCGGTGGGAGCGGCCGCGGCAAGTGTGACGTCTATCTCGCGCGGCGCGCCCAGGGCGTCCGCGTCAGGCGGGGGGCTGGCCGGGTGCTGGCCGTGTGCTGGCGGCGCCCCCGCCGGGGGGTCTCGTCAGGCGGGGCGGCCGGCCGGGCTCTGACGGCTCCGGGCGAGCGAGTCAACGTCCCGGACGCGGCGCCGGATCGCCTGTCGGGTGGCGTCCGGCCGGAGTGCGTCGACGGGCCGCGGCTGGGCCGGCGCTCGCGCGGGCTTGCCGATGAGGAAGCCCTGACCGAGGTCGACGCCGAGGGCGGTCAGCATCGCGAGGTCCGCCCGGCGTTCGATCCCCTCGGCGAGGAGGAGCGCTCCGATCCGGCTCCCGAACGAGACGAACGCCTCGACCAGCGCCTGCTTCGCGTCGTCGCGAGCGATCCCGAAGGCGATCTCCCGATCGATCTTGATCACGGATGGCCGGAGCGCGGCGATCAGGGCGAAGCTTGCGTAGCCGGCGCCCGCGTCGTCGATCGCGAAACCGAAGCCCAGCCGTCGGAGCGTCTTGACCTGCTTGATCAGCGGGCCGACGTCGGCGACGGCCTGCTGCTCCGTGCACTCCAGCGTGATGTGCCGCGGGTCGAGGCCCATCTCCTTGACCATCCGCGAGAACGCGCCCGCCTCGAACTGCGCCGCGAGGAGGCTCGCCGGCGTGAAGTTGATCGCGAGGTGGAGCGCCGGTTGACCCGCGGACCGACGGACGGCCTGCAGCTCGCTGACGTGCTCGAGGATCGAGCGGACGATGAACGTGTCGAGCTCGATCGTGCGCCCGGTGTCGATCGCTGCCTGGACGACGTTGCTGATCGAGGTTTCTAGGCCCGGCATCTCCGGCCGGTAGAGGCACTCGTACTCGACGAGCCGACCCGTGGCGAGCTCGACGATCGGCTGGAACGCCACGCCGTGCAGGCTCCGGAGGCTGAAGAAGTAGTCGAGCATCTTCGTCTGGACGAGCTGGCTCGACTGGGCCATCCCGATCCGCTCCGCCAGGCCGGACTGCTGCACGGCGGCGGACAGCGCGATCAGGTGCCGCTCGCCCTCGGGGAGATCGAGGTCCAGCGTGGCCAGACCGTAGGCCGGCGAGTGGGTCGCTGCCGCAACCTCCGCGGCACGGGACTCCGTGAGGTCCTTCGCCGGGCCGATCAGGACGATCCCCGCATCCAGCTCGAAGACGCGGAGGTTCTTGAGGGTGGCGGCGAGACGGTGCGCGAACCGGACGTCGCGCGACCAGAGCAGCCGCTCGCCCTGCTCGTCGTCCCTGCGGGCGCTGGTGAGAAACCGCACGCTCGAACCCCTGGCGGTCGACCGGGGAGGGGGAGGTTCCGTCCGGACGACGTCCGCATCGTAGGTTCGGCCGGGCGCCGTTCGCCCCCGGTCGACGGTCCCGGGTTCCGGCAGGACGGAAGTCCTCGCGTCAGGCGAGGCGTTCGCCGGCGCGGATCGGGAGGTCGAGGCGGTTCGCCGGCGGCGCCAGCGGGCAGGCCCATTTCGGATCGAAGGCACACGAGGGCTGGAAGGCGAAGTTGAAGTCGAGCACCAGGGATCCGGCTGCGGAACCTGGGCCGAGGTCCGCGCTCTTGGCAGCGTCCAGCAGGTAGCGACCGGCGCCGTAGGTCTCCCCGCCGTTGGTCGCGTCGCGGAACGGCAGGAACAGCCCGCCGGCGTACCCGGCCATCCAATAGATCTCGAGCGTCCGCGGACCGTCGCGGAACGGCACCGTCACGACACCGAACCGCTTGAAGGCCATCGTCCCGCCAGCGCTGACGGGCAGCTCGATCGACAACCCACCGAGGGCGAGGCCGGTCGCCGCGAGGGTTGACGCCGGTGGCGAGTCCACGACGACGTCGAAGCGGAGCGCGGGGGCGTGATCGAAGTGGGTCGCCCGAAAGTCGCGGCGGGCATCGGCCGGGACGGGCGACTGGGGATGCTCCCGATAGAGACGCTCCCGCGTGGCACGCCACAAGGCCAACGCAGCCGCAGGATCGTTCGCGGCGAGCCCGCGGACGTCCGCATAGAGCGTCGCGATCGTCCGCCGCCAGTCCGCGAGGGACAGGGTCGCGTCGACGGACCTCGCGTCCGTCTCGGCGGCGGCGGAGCCGGCTGGGGCCGCTTCCACCGTGCCGGTCAGCGGCGGCTGGCGGCGCGGAGGACGATCAACCCGCCGACGACGATCAGGGCCACGGGCCAGAGCGCGCTCCAGCTGACCCGCGGCAGTGAGACGCCGAACGTGACGTTCAGCAGGTAATAGAGACCGACCGCGAGGATCACCAGGCCGACGACGACGGTCGCGATGCTCGGTCCGCGCGATTCGCGGCGCGGCGGGAACCACGGAGGCTCGCGCCAGCCGCTCGCGGCAGGACGGTTCGGGTCCGCCCGGAGCGGTGGCGTTCCGCCCGCGGGCGGCACCGTCCCCGGTGGCACGGAACCGGCGGGGGCGGCCGGATCGGCCGGTGACACGGCCGGCGGAGCGGGGTCCGGCTCGACTGGAGCCGACGACTCGGCGCCGAGGGGCGGTGGCGCCGGCGCCGGGATCGCGCCTGCCGAGGCAGGACCCGGCGGCGGCAGGATCACGCCCGGCGTCGCGTCGGCGTCCGTCGCACGGGCAGGGGTCTGATCGGGCGGCGTGAACCCGACCTGGGTCTCGTCGTTGGGCTCGGTCATCACTCGTCCTCCGGGCGGCGCCATCGTAGACCCGGCCGTCGCGGCGCGGCGTGTCCGTCGGCCGATCGGACCGGTCAGCCGTGCGACAATCCCGGCTCCAAGCCCGCGGCCGTCGGTCGAGTGCGCCGGCCCGCCGGGACGCCAGGAGGAGCAGCGTGGTCGCGGATTCGGCCGAGATCGGCGTGTTCGGAGGATCGGGCTTCTACTCGCTGCTCGACGACGTCCGGGAGATCAAGGTCGACACCCCGTACGGTCCGCCATCGGATTCGTTCTTCCTTGCGGAGGTGGCCGGGCGAGGCGTCGCGTTCCTCCCGCGCCACGGCCGCCGCCACACGATCCCGCCCCACCGGATCAACTACCGGGCGAACGTCTGGGCGATGCGCTCGCTCGGCGTCAAGGCGGTGATCTCGCCCTGCGCGGCCGGATCGTTGCAGCGCCACGTCAAGCCCGGCGACTTCGTCCTGTGCGACCAGTTCGTCGACCGGACGCGGGGCCGCGCCGACACCTTCTTCGACGGGCCGATCGTGACCCACGTGAGCTCCGCGGACATCTACGACCCGGTGCTGCGCGGGATCGCCGCGGACGTGATCCGCGAGCACGGCATCTCGTTCCACGAGCGCGGGACGATCGTGATCATCAACGGCCCGCGGTTCTCGACCAAGGCAGAGTCGAAGTGGTTCAGCGACGCCGGCTGGGAGGTCATCTCGATGACCCAATACCCGGAGGCGTACCTCTGTCGCGAGCTCGGGATGGCCGTTGTCAACATCGCCCTGAGCACCGACTACGACGCCGGCGTCCTGGAGGGGACGGAGGCCGTGGACGCGCAATCCGTCACCGAGGTCTTCGCCCAGAACGCCGCCCGCATCCAGCAGGTCGTGCTCGACATGGTCGGCCGGTTCCCGGCGGACCTCGACGCGCTCGGCGGCCGGAAGCTCCTCGAGTTCAGCCGCGGTGACGGCCACGTGATCTCGCCGGAGGACGTCCGCCTGTTCGAGACCGGTCTCTAGGTTCGCGACGATGACGGACCGCCTCCCGATCTCGGTCACGATCCGGACGATCCGCGCGGAGCCACGCTGGTGGCTCGAAAGCGCGAAGCGCCTCGACGCGGCCGGTTACCAGGGCGTCTGGGCGTGGGACCACTTCGTCGGCCAGGGCGACCCGACCGTGCCGGTGACGGAGTGCTGGACGATCCTGTCGATGGCCGCCGCGGCCACGACGCGGGCGACGGTGGGACCGTTCGTCCTCAACGTCACCAACCGGCACCCGGCCGTCGTCGCCCGGATGGCGTCAACGCTCCAGATCGCGAGCGGCGGCCGCCTGATCCTCGGAATGGGGATCGGTGGCGCGCCGCGGGAGCACGCCGCGTACGGGATCGACTTCCCCGACGCACCCGAGCGCGTCGCCCGGCTCGAGGAGGCGGTCGCGGTGATCCGCGCCCTCTGGACGGGTGGACCCGTGACGCGGCCGTCGCCGTACTACCCGCTGACGGGCGCGGTCGCCTTCCCGGTCCCGGAGCCGGCGCCCCGGATCATCATCGGCGGCGAGACCGCCTCCGGCGCGGCCCTCGCGGCGAAGATCGGCGATGGCTGGCAGACGTTCGACAACAACTTCGAGAAGAACCTGCCGCGGTATCTCGAGACGCTCGAGGCGACGGGTCGGCGGCGCGAGGACCAGCGGGTCTTCGTGGGCTTCCAGGACGACTGGCTGGGCGAGGCCGACATCGGCGAATCGGAGTGGTGCCGGGAGCCGCGTGCTGCGTGGGAGCGGTGGCACGAGACCGGGGCGGACGGCGCGATCCTCCTCGCCCGGACGACGAGCGACGTCGACGCCCTCGTCGAGGCCGTCGATCGCTGGTGACGGCACCGAAGCGGGCCCGAGCCTGAGGACCGGATTCACGATCCGGACCGCCATGGCACCATCGACCCGATGACCGCACCGGCAACCCCCGTCCAGCCCGCTCCGTCCACGCCGGCCCTGACCCATCCCTGTGCTCGCTGCGGGGCTCCGGTCGCCCTCGACGTCGGCCTGTGCGAGCGCTGCAACCCGCTGGGTCTCAAGGACGTGGCGAGCTCGCAGGTCCATGGGACCGTCTTCCTCGCCGTCGGCATCGGGATCGCGGCCCTCGCCATCGGCGCGCACCTCGCAGTCGCGGGGATCGGCCCGTTCAAGGCGGAGGTGACCGCCATGCGTCCCGCCAGCACGGCGGGCGCGGTCGTCGCGACCCTCGCGATCACGAACCAGGGGACCGCCGCCGGCACGGCCACGTGTCGCCTCACTGACCCGGAGGATCGCGGGATCGATCACCAGGACGTCGTCTACACGGCCCGCGTCCCACCCGGCTCGACGATCACGTTCGACCACGAGGTGTCGTTCGGTGACGTCACTCGGCCGTTCGACGTCACGTGCAAGGGTCCGTGAGGGGAACCGCGACCGGGCTCCCGACGGGGCGCACCGAAGGCTCGACGGCCGAGTCCGCCTGGGCCGACGAGCTGGCATTCGCGGTCGAGACGGTCCAGGCGGCCGGTGCCGCCCTGATGGACCTGTACGAGCGGCTCGAAACGATCCGGTACAAGAGCCCGAAGGACGTCGTCACGGAGGCGGACCACCGTTCCGAGGACCTGGTGATCGGCGCGATCCGGGCGCGCTACCCGGCGGACGCGATCCTCGCCGAGGAATCGGGTTCGCTCGAGGCCCACGCCGAGCCGGGCCAAGCACCGGTGGCGAACGGCCGCGTCTGGGTCATCGACCCGCTCGACGGAACCGTGAACTACGCCAACGGGTTGCCGGTGTTCTGTGTCTCGATCGCCCTCGTCGTCGATGGCCGGCCGGTCGTCGGCGTCGTGCTCGACCCGACCCGCGACGAGCTGTTCGCCGCGGCCGCCGACGGCACCCCAACGCTGAATGGCCGGCCCATCGAGGCATCGGCGAAGGAGCAGCTCTCGGACTACGTGGTGTCGCTGGCCCTCGCGGGGCGATCCGCCGTGACCAGGGCACGCGCGATCCGCAAGGCGGTCAGGGTCTCGCGCTCGATGGGGTCGGCGGCGCTCGCCCTCGCCTGGACCGCCAACGGCCGCTTCGACGCGTTCATCCAGGAGAGCGGGCTGTCGGCGTGGGACATCGCCGCTGCCGGGCTGATCGCAGAACGGGCCGGTGCGACGCTGACGACGTTCTCCGGCTCCGCCTGGTACGACCCGACCCGGAAGACGCGGACGATGCACGTCGTCGCCGCCCCGGCCGTTCACCACGAGCGGCTGCGCCGGCTCGCGGCGGGCGAGGCCTCCTGAGCCGGAGATCCCCTGAGGGGCAGGTCTCCTACGCCTCAGGTCTCCCGAGCCTGAGGTCTCCCGAGCCTCAGGTGTCCCGAGCCGACGACCTGGGCCTAGTCCTCGCGCCAGCGGTGGGGTCGGGTCCGGAGTCGATCGAGGCCCCACCGGTCGCAGAACGCCTCCCAGGTCCCGCGCGGCGCGCCGAGCCACTCGAGCTCCGCGGCGCGTTGCTGGGGGATGGGCGTGTCGAGCCGGAGCCGCGCGAGGGTCCGGTACAGCAGGGCGTCCGCCATCTGCTCCTGGAGGACCGCGGCGAGCCGGACCGCCCCGCTGACGCCGCGGACGTCCCACTCGCTCGCCCGGGTCGGGATGGCGTCGATCGACCCATAGCGGAGCAACACGGCCGCGGCCGATTTGGCACCCCAACCCGGCAGGCCGGGATAGCCATCCGACGAGTCGCCGACCAGCGCCAGCCAGTCCGGGATCGAAGCAGGTTCGACGCCCCACTTTCCGAGGACGCCGGCACGGTCGTAGGTGATCTGCCGGCGTCGGTCGCGGAGGACCACCCGCTCGTCGATCACGCACTGGGCCATGTCCTTGTCCGGCGTGCAGATCAGGATCCGGTCGACCTCGGGGTCGGCGGCGAAGCGAGCGGCGGCGGCGCCGATCGCGTCGTCGGCCTCGAACTCGACCTCCGGCCAGAGGACGACGCCCAAGGCCTCGAGCGCCTCCTCGGCGATCGGGAACTGATCGAGCAGGGCCGGCTCCATCCCGACCGATGACTTGTAGCCAGGAAAGAGCTCGTTCCGGAACGACTCGATCACGTGGTCCGTCGCGCAACCCACGTGCGTCGCGCCCTCCTCGCGGAGGAGGAAGAGGACCTGGTCGCACAAGCCGGAGACGCCGGACAGGATCCGGTCATCGCGGCCGCGCACCGGTGGCCGCGGCGCGTAGTGGGCCCGGAACAGCTCGTAGGTCGCGTCGACGAGGTGGATCTGCATGTGACGGTCCGTGCGGTCAGTCGTCGTGGGTGGTCGCGGGTCAGACGGTCGGGACCTGCCACGGATGGCAGCCCGCATCGATCATCTCGTCGGTCGCCCGCGCCCCGTCGCCGGGCTTCAGGTCGACCGCAGCCACCGCGTCCTCGAGGAAGAACGCCTGATAGCCGAGCGCGATCGCGTCCAGCGCCGTGGCGTTGACGCAATAGTCGGTCGCGAGGCCACAGACGACGACCCGCTCGATCCCTCGCTCCCGCAGGAGCCCGTCCAACGGGGTCGGCGGCGACTCGCCGGTGAGCGGGTCGCGCATCGAGAAGCCGGAATAGCCGTCCTCCCCGTTGGCGCCCTTGCGGATGCGCGGCGCCTCGTCGACGACGGCGAGGTCCGGATGGAGCTCCGCGCCCCACGTTTCCTTGACGCAGTGGACCGGCCAGATCCCGCCGTCCTTGGCGAAGTGGGGCGTCACCTCCGGATGCCAGTCCTGGGTGTAGACGATGGCCACGCCGGCTCGACTCGCGTCGCCGATCGCGGCGTTGATCCGGGGCACGATCGCCGCGGCACCCGCGACCGAGAGGGACCCGGCCGGATCGCTCTCGGTCGCGGGTGCCGCGGCGATCGTGCCCCGGATCAACGCCGCGATCGGCGACGCGAGTCGAGCCGGCGCGGCCGTCG
>JBPYEM010000101.1:0-9828 GCA_051985205.1 Candidatus Limnocylindrales bacterium
GCGACAGCGACAGGAAGCTCATTGATTCGCCGCGCCGGCCTTCCGGCGCCAGGTCCGCCGCGGCCGCGAGCGCGGCCACGAGCCAGAAGCCCTCGGCGATCCCGAGCACGCATCGGACGATGAGGAAGGTCGGGAGGTCCGCGACCGCCAGATGCGCGACGAGGCCCACCGCCATCAGTGTCCCACCGATCAGGAGCGCGATGCGCCGACCGAAGCGATCCGTGACCCAGCCCACGACCGGACGCGCGAGGAGTGCGGCGATGCTGAAGATGGCGACGGCGACGCCGACGAGCGCCTTCGACAGGCCGATGCTGAGATCGCCGAACAGCGGCGCGGCGGTGACGACGATGCCACTGGCGATGTAGAAGACGAGCGTCGCCGCGGCCAGGGCCACGAACGTGGCCGTGACGAGCCGCCGCGGTTGACCGTCAGCGCGGTCCGTCGGGGTCGGCACCGGTTCCGACGCTCGCCAGCAGGCGATCTGCAGCCGCATAGGGGTCGAGACGGTGGGCGGCGACGTCGTCCAGGGTCGCCCGGGCGGTCTCCCGGAGGGATCCGGTCGCGAGCCGGTCCCGTAGCCGGTCCGAGACGATCGCCCAGACCTGCGCTTCGGCGCGGGCGAGCCGGGCCGCGTCCGCCCCGTCAGCGCCGGCCGCCAGACGATGGCGATCGAGCGCCACGAGCAGCTCCGGGACACCGGCACCGGTCGCGGCCGTCGTCACGAGCACGTCCGGTCGCTTCGGACGCGGCCGGCCGGCGGCGGTGGCGCTCCCCCCAGCCCCCGGTCCGGCCGACGCGACGAGCATCGCCCGCAGCTGTGACGCCGTCCGTTGGGCTCCGGGCCGGTCGCCCTTGTTGACCACGACGAGGTCCGCGACCTCGAGGAGGCCGGCCTTGATCGCCTGGACCTCATCGCCCATCTCGGGCGCTTCGAGGACGACCGTCGTATCCGCGGCGGCGGCGACCTCGACCTCGCTCTGGCCGGTGCCGACGGTCTCGACCAACACGAGATCGAAGCCCACGGCGTCGAGCACGGCGGTTGCCGCGCTCGTCGTCGAGGCCAGGCCTCCCGCGTGGCCGCGGGCCGCCATCGACCGGATGAAGACGTCGTCGTCATCGGCATAGGCCTGCATCCGGACCCGGTCGCCGAGGAGCGCGCCACCGGTGATCGGTGAGGACGGGTCGACGGCGACGACGGCGACGGACCGCCCCGCGGCCCGGACCTCGCCGATCAGCGCCGCGACGAGCGTCGACTTGCCCGCGCCGGGCGGCCCGGTGATCCCGACGACATGCGCCCGACCGGCCTTCGGATAGAGGATGCGAAGGGCGGGCTCCGCGAGCGCCGTGCGGTTCTCGACAGCGGTGAGCAGCCGGGCAAGCGCCCGCCGGTCGCCGGCGAGGGCGTCTGCGGTCAGCGTCTCCGCGCGGGCTTCCGGCGTGGGCTCCGCCACGCTAGTCGTGCGGTCGCGCGTTCGCCCGGAGGTACTCGGCGACCTCCCCGATCGTCGTCCCGGGTCCGAAGACCCGCGAGACACCAGCGTCCGCGAGGGCCGGGACGTCGTCGTCCGGAATGATCCCGCCGGCGGTGACGAGGACGTCGTCCAGACCGCGCTCCTTGAGCAGCTTGGTGATCCGCGGCAGGAGCGTCATGTGAGCGCCGGACAGGATCGACAGGCCGACGACGTCGACGTCCTCCTGGAGGGCCGCCGTCGCGATCATCTCCGGCGTTTGGCGGAGGCCGGTGTAGACGACTTCGAACCCCTCATCGCGGAGACCGCGGGCGAGGACCTTCGCACCGCGGTCGTGGCCGTCGAGGCCGGGCTTCGCGATCAGCACCTTGATCGGGCGGTCGGGCATGGCCGGATTGTGCCATGGGCCCCGGCGATCGCCGACGGGTCGGCCGCACGTCGACTCGCGTCGGATCTGGGTAAGACGACGGCCCGCGGAGAGCGGTCGGCCGGACTCGGTGCGGGTCAGCGGATGGCGAGGACGCCTCCCTGACCCGGATCGACGACCGCTGGTCGGTCCTCTCCCTCCGTCGCTACGAAGCCGGCGGGGCGCGTCAGACCTTCGGGTAGGAATCGAGCGGCCGGCGTCTGCCGACGCCGGCCGCTCCGGAACCGCACGCGCGGCGAGCCGCTCAGGCGTTCGCCCGGTTGAAGGTCCGGGCGGAAATCCACACCGCGACGACGGCGAGCGCCGCGGTGATCGCGACGCCGATCGCGATCTCGGAGTTGCCCCAGTCACCGTTGAACAGCGCGCGAGCTGCGTCCACGGCGTGGGTCAGCGGGTTGATCGAGCTGAGGAACCGCAGCCAGTCCGGCGCGAGGGCCATCGGCAGGAGGATCCCGGACAGCAGGAGCAGCGGCATGACGATCCCCTGGACGAGCGGCGCGAACGCGTCCTCGCTCTTGAGGATCAGCGCCGCGGAGTACGACAGCGGGGCGACGACGAGGGCAACGAGAGCCAGGATCCCGAGGGTCGCGAGGATCCCGCCGATCTCGAGCTTCAGGCCGAACGGGATCGCGAGCGCCGTCATGATCAGGGCCTGGGTGATGAGGATCACCGTGTCGCGCAGCGACCGGCCGAGGAGCATCGCCGCCCGGCTCATGGGTGTGACCCGCATCCGCTCGACGACGCCGTAGCGGAGCTCGGCGATCAGGCCGAAGCCACCGAACGCGGTGCCAAACAGGGCGATCTGGACGAGGAGCCCGGGGACGAACCAGTTGTAGGCGCTGACGCCGGCCCCGGCGTTGGCGATCGCGCCGTTGAGCAGGGGGCCGAACAGGACGAGGTAGAGAACGGGATACATGATCCCGAAGACGACCCAGACGGGCTGGCGGATCGTCAGGATCAGGGAGCGGCGGAAGATCAGCCAGGTGTCGCGAGCGAGCCGCATGGGATGGGTCCTTTCGAGATCGAGGCGATCGGTGGTCGTCGGGACGAGGCTGGCCGTCATGCCGCCTCCTCCCGGAGCGAGCGGCCGGTCTGGCGGAGGAACACGTCGTCGAGGCTCGGCTTGTTGAGGGCGATCGACGTCGGCGCGAAGCCGGCGCCGTCCAGACCGCGGAGCAGGTGCGGCACCGCCGTCTCGCCCCGGTCGACGTAGAGCCGGACGAGCCCGCTGTCGGCGTCGTAGGACGCCTCGCGCACGAATGGCATCGCTTCGACCAGCGTCAGGACGCTCGCCCCGGCACCGTTTACGCCGATCGTCACGACGTCGCCGGCGACCTTCTGCTTCAGCTGGTCCGAGGTGCCTTCCGCGACGATCCGGCCGTGGTCGATGATCGCGAGCCGGTCACAGAGGGCGTCGGCCTCCTCGAGGTAATGGGTGGTGAGGAAGACGGTCGTTCCACGCTCGCGGAGGACCCGGATCTCGTCCCACATCCGCGCCCGCGCCTGCGGGTCGAGCCCGGTTGTCGGCTCGTCGAGGAAGAGGACCTGGGGTCGGTGGACGATGCCGAGACCGACGTCGAGCCGTCGCCGCATCCCGCCGGAGTACGTCCCAGTCGGTCGGTCGGCGGCGGACTCCAGGTCCAGCGCGTCGAGAACCTCGGCCGCGCGGGAAGAGGCGGCAGGCCCGGACATTCCGTAGAGCCGGCCCTGGAGGACCAGTTCGCCGCGGCCGGTCTCGGCGGGGTCCGTGGAGCCGCCCTGCGGGACGTAGCCGATCCGACGCCGCACGAGCTGCGCCTCCCGACGGAGATCCGCCCCGGCGACGGTCGCCTGCCCCGCCGTCGGCGCGATGAGCGTCGCGAGCATCCGCAGGGTCGTGGTCTTGCCGGCGCCATTCGGGCCGAGGAAGCCGAAGATCTCGCCGCTGCCGACGTGGAGATCGACGCCGGCGACGGCCTCGACCGGACCGGATCGAGTCTTGAAGGTCCGCCGCAGATCGCTCGTGTCGATCATCGTGCCGCGGATCGGCGTGGGGTCCGTCATGTTGACGTGCCTCCTGTCAGGTCCGATGCTGTCCGCGGCACCAGTTGCACGGTTCAACAACATCGGTCAATATCTGCACGGCGCAGATATTCACCAAATCAGGAGCCGATGTCAAGCCATGAACCGCGATTCGATCGATTCCGTCCTCCGCTCGCTCCGGCGAGTCAACCTCCAGGGCTCGTTCCTCGGGCAGAGCGTCGCGATCCGCTTCGGCCTCTCCGAGTCCGACATCGAGACGCTCGAGCAGCTCATCGACATGGGCGCCACGACGGCGGGTCGCCTGTCCGAGCTGACGGGCCTCACCTCGGGCGCGGTCACGCGCGTCATCGACCGGCTCGAGCAGTCGGGCTATGTCCGGCGCGTCCCGGACCCCGCCGACCGACGGCGGGTCATCGTCGAGGTCGTCCCCGAGAAGGTGGCCGCGATCCAGTCGACGCTGAACCGCCTGTCGGCCTCGAGCGCGCAGGAGATCGGCCGCTACACGGACGCCCAGCTGAACCTGATCGCCGACTTCCTGTCGAAGATGGAGGCGATCACCCGCGACGAGGCCGCGGCGCTGCGGGAAGGCCCGGATCCGGATGGCCTCGGCGCGGAGCATGCGGCGCCGTTGGGCGGCCTTGACCGGGCCAGGCTCGCCTTCAAGGGTGGCGTCAACGAAGCCTTGATCGGCGGCTCCACGTCGATCGACGAGCTCTACCGAGCGCGGTTCGACGGGCAGGTGCCCCAGGTCCGGCTCCGCGACGGCGTCGTGACGGTTCAGTACAAGCGTCGCTGGACCTGGGCCGGACGCGACCTCCGCTCGGACTTCACGCTCAACGCCCGGATCCCGTGGGACGTCGAGCTGAGCGGCGGAGGGAACAAGGTCCAGGGCAAGCTCGCGGACGTCGATCTCCGTTCGTTCGAGATGACGACCGGGGTCAACCAGCTCCGCCTGACGCTCGGTCGCCCGAGCGGCGAGGTGCCGATCCGGTTGCCGAGCGGCAATACGGTCCGGATCGAGCGGCCCGCGGGGACCGCGCTCACCCTCCGGGTGGCGGGTGGCGCCGCGAAGGTCGAGTTCGACGGGATGAAGCTCGGGGCGCTCGGCCATCCGGAGCTCGAGTCGGCCGGCGCCGAGGCCGCGGCAGATCGCTACGCGGTCGAGGTCAGCGGCGGTGTCGCCCACCTGACGGTGGCAGCGCTCGGCTGAGGAACCCGAGCTCGACCCACTGGGAGGCCGTCACGGTCCGAGCACCGCGGCGACGCGCTCCGGCCAGTCGGGCTGGGCGAGCTCGGCGAAGACGAGGACGTCGCGCCAGTCGCGCTCGGCCTCGCTCGCGAAGCGGGCGAGCCGCTGTGGGTCGCCGCCCGCGAGGATGAGCACCGCCGTCAGCACGCGCTCGCGCCCTTCGAGCGACGTCGTGGAGCGCCACTCGCCGAGATCGATCCGCTCCAGCGTGGCGATCGCGTCCGCGGTGGCGGCGGGTCCGAAGTCGACGGTGACCTGGCGGCGGAGGCGATCCGTGAGCGGCATGGGCCGATCCCGCGGCATCCCGGTACGACCCGACGGGCGGCGTCAGACGCCCGGCGCCGGCCGCTCCAGATGGGCGAAGAACTCCGCCCGGGTCCGGTCCCGGGTCCGGAACAGGCCGAGCACGGCGGAGGTGGTCATGATCGTGCCGGGCTTGCGAACGCCGCGCATGACCGCACAGAGGTGGGTCGCTTCCAGGACGGCGCCGACGCCCTGCGGCGAGAGGCGGTCCTGGAGGAACTCCGCGATCTGCTGCGTGAGGCGCTCCTGGACCTGGAGCCGACGGCTGTACATCTCGACGACACGAGGGATCTTCGAAAGCCCGATGACCCGGCCGCGCGGGATATAGGCCACCGACGCCGTCCCGAAGAACGGCAGCAGGTGGTGCTCGCAGAGCGAGTAGAACGGGATGTCCTTGACGACGACCATCTCGCTGTAGCCGACGTCGAAGACGGCGTCGTTGATCAGCCGATCCGGGTCGACGTGGTAGCCGGCCGTCAGCTCCGTGTACATCCGGTGGACGCGCTCCGGGGTGCCGAGGAGGCCCGCGCGGTCCGGGTCCTCACCGATCTCCGTGAGGATCTGCCGCACGGCGGCCTCGACCCGACCGTTGTCCGGATGCGGACCGACGCCTTCGATCAGCTCCTGGGCGCGGTGCGGCTCCTCGCCGATCTCGGTCTCGATCTCGTCGACGATCGCGCGGACATGGCTCGGCAGCTCGGTCTGGTTGGGCATGGTCGACGGATGGTACGCCCGGATCCCGGCCCGGGTGTTCGGGACGACCTATCGGTCGGAGCCGGCGGCCCCGAAGCCGGCCGCCGGCAGCGGGTCGTCCGGCCGACCCTCGGCGCCACGGAGCCACGCCCGGGCGTTCGCCCCGAGCGCCGGCCGGTAGTAGCCACCCTCCTGGAGGATCACCAGCTTCCGGCCCAGGGCCGCCACTCGCTTCCCGCACTCGTGGTAGACCGCGGTCGTCAGCGCGAAGTCGCCGATCGGATCCTGGCCATAGGTGTCGAAGCCGAGGGAGCCGACCACGATTTCGCCGGGCGCCTCCGCGATCGCCGCCAGGCCGCGATCGAGGGCGGCGAGGTACGCCTCGTCACCGGTGCCGGCCGGCAGCGGGAGGTTCAGGTTCGCCCCGCTCCCCTCCCCTTCGCCGGTCTCGTCCGCGCGGCCCAGGAAGAACGGGTACTGCCGGTCCGGGTCGGAATGCAAGGAGACGTACAGGACGTCGCCGCGGCGCCAGAAGATCTGTTGCGTGCCGTTGCCGTGGTGGAAGTCGACGTCGAGGATCGCGACCCGTTGACCCGTCGTGCGAACGATGGCTTCCGCGGCGATCGCCGCGTTGTTCAGGAAGCAGTAGCCGCCGGCCATCGACCGGGCGGCGTGGTGGCCGGGCGGCCGGCACAGGCCGTACGCCGCTCGCTCCCCGGCGAGGACGCTGTCGACGGCGGTCAGGGCGACGTCGACGGCCGCCCGCGTCGCGGGATACGTGCCGGCGACGATCGGGTTCGCGGTGTCGAGGCCCCACCAGCCCGCCCGGCCGGCGGCGAACGACGGCTCCGGGCGACCCGCGAGGAACTCCGGGCTCATGCCCTCGAACATCCGGAACGTCGGATACGTGTCCGCGATCAGGAAGGGTCGAGGGACGGCGTCCCGGCGCGCGGACGGCCAGGCGTCTTCGAGGAACCGCAGGAGCCGCTCGTCGTGCACGGCGAGGATGGGCTCCGTCCCGTGCTCGGTCGGTGGCTCGATCGGGAAGCCTCCGTCGGCCTCGAGCGTCGCCCGAATGATCTCCGCGCGCTCGGCGACTTCGTTGGCGGGGATCACCCCGCCCATCGTCGTCTCCGTGACGGTGTCATGCGCCAGGTGCAACGGACTGTAGACGACGCGCATCGGCGGGACCTCCAGTCTCCCCGCCGGTGGATCGGCCGGCGAGCCGAAGCCTAACGGTCCTCGTCGCCCCTCGTGACCGCGAGGATCGCCCGGCTGACGTCATCGGGACGGTACCGCGGCAGGTTGTGACCGGGCGCGACGATCTCCATCGTCCGCATCGCGACGCGCGATGCGAGGCCCGGATCGCGATCCCCGGTCGTCGCCTCGTCCCCGGGCGTGATGCGGCGGACGGCGACGATCGGCGCGGTCACCTGACCCACCACCACCGAAGGGTCGTACCGGAACATCGTCCGGACCAGGGCCTCGGTCACGTGCGGCCGAGTCACGGGCAGGAGGCGGCCGGCCGGTGTCGCGACGACGGTCGATCGCGCGGCTCGCTCCTGGTCGTCGTCCCAGGAGGCCGGGTCCCATGAGCGGCGATCCGCCAGGAAGGCCGTCATCGATCGCATCACCTCGGGCGGCTCTTCGAGGCCGCGCAGGAACTCGTCGACGTCGACGCCGGTTGCGACCGCCATCGCCTCCAACCCTCCGTCGACGAGCACGAGACCCGCACACGCCTCGCGCAGATGGGCAGCCGCCGCCGCGGCCACGATCGCCCCGAACCCGTGGCCGGCGAGGACGACGGGCCCGTCGTCGAGCGCTCCTGATCCTTCCGCGACAGCGACCGCGTCTCCGGCAACGCGATCGAGGTCGTAGGCATCGGGCTCCGTCGGCGCATCGGAGAGTCCGTGGCCGCGGAGGTCCATGGCGACGACCCGCCGGACGGCGAGGAGGCGACGCGCGACCGGCGCCCAGATCAGGCTCGTCGCGCCGAGCCCGTGGATCAGGAGGACGGCCGGCGATCCCGTGCCACCCCAGTCGACGAAATGGACCCGATCCCCGGGCTCGACGTGGACGACGAAACCCGCGGGCTCCGGGGGTTCGGTGGTCGGCACGTGGCTACGATAGGGCGCCATGGTGAAGCGCCGACGCGGGTCGCACGCCGCCGGTCGACGCCCGGCGACCGGGCACGTCGGGTTCGAGCGACTCGTCGAGCGGGCGCTCGCAGGCATCCCGTCCCCGTTCCGCCAAGCGCTCGCCGAGGTCGCCATCGTGATCGACGACGAGCCGAGCGCCCAGCAGCGACGGGACAACGACCTCGCCGAGGATGAGGGGCTGTACGGGCTCTACGAGGGCGTGCCGCGGACGGAGTACGGCGCCGACCGGCTGCCGATCCCCAACCGCATCACCCTGTTCCGGCTCGCCCTCGAAGAGGACTTCCCGGATCCGCGCGACCTCGCCGACGAGGTGCGGATCACGGTGGTCCACGAGCTCGCGCACCATCTGGGGATCGACGACGACCGGCTCGAGGAGCTCGGCGTCTAGCGGGACGCGATCGAGTCGAGCGGCCAGGGCGCGGCTCAGACGCCGGAACCCGCTCGGCCCACCTCATCGATCGTCGCGGCGAGCGCCAGGATGATCTCGAGCACGAGAGCGGCGGTCATCGGCCAGGAGACGGGCCGGACGTCGCGCGGCCGGTCGTCGAGCGGATGGGACGCAGCCGCCCGAAGCCCGTCCGTGGGACCGCCCAGACCGAGCCAGGCGACGACCTGGGGCGCGACGCTCAGGGCGGCGACCGTCATGGTGAGCGAGCCGACAGCGACGATCGCCAATCCGACGATCACCGTGAGCTCGATCGTCTGGGCCGCGCCGAAGCCGCGGTCGATCCCCAGCGCGCCTCCGATGCGGAGGAGGATGTCGAGTCCCGCGCCGATCGCGAACGTCGACAGGTAGGACACGGCCGTGTTGACCAGGCCGATGACGAACGCGAGCCGCCACCGACGGCGGGCCGCGCGCCACGAGGCGCGGATGGCGTAGACCGGCCCGAAGCCACCGAGCACGACGGCTGCACCGACATAGGCGAACGGCATCGAGATCACGAGGTCGAAGAGCGTCGTGAGCAGGAGACGGACGTCGCCTGCGCCGCGGAGCGCGGGGTTCACCACGATCTGTCGTGGCAGGAACAGGATGAGCCCGATCGCGATCGAGGCGAACACGAGGCGCCAGAAGCCCGTGCGAGCAAGCCGGATGGCGGATCGCAGGGCGATCGGCTGGCCCGTCAGACGGCTCGCAATGGTGCCGACCGCCATGAGCTGGACGTCCACCGAGACGGCGGCCGCAGAGATGGCCCCGAGACTGACGATCAGGGTCGCGTACCGGAAGGGTTCGGAGGCGAGCCGGGAGGTGTCGTCGATGAGGTCGCCGATCCAGTCGAAGCTGCCGGTCGCGACGGAGTGGGCGATCCCGACGAGGGCGAGCGGCCCGACGGCGGCCAGGGACAGCAGGCCGACGAAGATCGAGAGCCGGCGGATCTGACCGGACAGCTGGACGTTGACGTCCAGGCCGCGGGCGACGATCTCGACGGCGCCGGGAACAGGCGCCGGAGTCCGCGGAAGGGGCGCAGCTCCGGGGGAGGGATCTGCGAGCGTCGAGAAACGCTCACC
>JBPYEM010000102.1:0-2411 GCA_051985205.1 Candidatus Limnocylindrales bacterium
CGCGCCGGAACCGACGCCGGACCGCGGCGACCCCAGTCTTGCGGCGGTGTCCGCCTCACATCCAAGCCCCGAGGCGGCCGTCGTCCTGGCAGCCTGCCGCGTCGGCGACTTGATCCGGATCGATCAGGTCGCCGGCATGGCGGAGCTGCCAGCCGCGAGCGACCTTCCCCGCTACGTCCCGATGACGGGGCGCGAGCCGCTCCTGGCGGAGCCGGGACCGGTCTGGGTCATCCAGATCAGGGGCGACGTCAGGATGTGGGGCGGCGCATCCCCCGCGCCAGGCGGCGAGACGTGGACGGACCCGATCTGCTTCAGGACGAACGCTGATTCGGGCTATCTGGGGACCGGGAGGATCACTGATCCGACGACAGGCAGGACAACCCGCCCGGAGCGTCCGGCCGTCGCTCCGGACCGCACGCTCCCGCCTCTCGCCCCGTAGAACACCGCCTTGCCGCAGCGGTTCGCCGACCGGACGTAGTGCGGACGCCCTTGTCAAACTCGGACTCGGCCTGGGTCGATTGACCCGAATGGCCAGGTCGCGGGTTCTATGTGTCGAGATGCCGGGCGAGCGAGCGATTGCGGAAGGAGCGGACGAACGGAGCCGGATCGGCGCGACGCCCGCCGAGATCGACCCGCTACTCGCCACGTTCGTCGTCGAGCACAACGACCGGCTGATCCGGCTTGCCTACCTCGTCTGCGGCAGTCCGACTGACGCCGCTGACGCGGTCCAACGCGGGTTCGAACAGGCCTGGCGACAGCGGTCGTCGCTCCGCGATCAATCTCGTCTCCGTGCCTGGCTCGATCGGGTCGTGGTGCGGGAAGCGATCAGACTTGGCCGGCGCCCCTGGTATCGCCATCTGCTGAGCCTCGACACGCGCGTCGGCTGGATCGACCCTCCAGCCCGCGGAGTCGAGCCCGAGCAATGGCTGGCGCTGCGTCAGTCGTTCGACCGGCTCCCGGCCGAGCAACGCGCCGTCCTCGCGCTGCACCTTCACGCCGGCTACTCCGTTTCGGAGACGGCTGCCCTCGTCGGCGCTCCAGTGGAGACGGTTCGATCGCGCCTCCGGCTCGCGAAGGATCGGCTCCGCCGGGAGCTCTCGGAGCCAGATCGATGACCCAGGGACCGAACGATCCGACGCGCGACCGAATCGAGGATCGAGACGAGCTCGATGGCCGGCTCGCCACCTTCCTCCTGGCACGATCGGAGTCCGCACCTGGACTGGCGACAGCGGCAGAGATGACGCTTCGCGTGGCGGGTCTCGGGACCGGCCGTCGTCGGCTTGGGTCGTCGCGGTTGGTCTGGGTGGTCATTGCGCTCGCGGCGCTGGTCCTGGTCGGCGTGGCGGTCGGCGGCGGAACGCCGCCGCGGCTGACCGCGGTGGTGCCACCGACGGCGACGCCCTCTCCGACGCGGTTCGCTCGCCCGACGACCCCGGTTCCGAGCATCGACCTGACGCCGTGCACCTCTGGCCGGATCACGCTGACTGGTCCGACGGCGGTGACCGAGCCCGGAGCAGGCCCGATCGGCGCGCCCGCCGGCACCCGCGTTGCCGCGGTCGAGCCAGATCCGCCGTCGACGACCGCAGTCGGCGGGGTCGTCGTGGTCGCGGACGGCGGCGCCCCGAAGAATCGTGTCGTCGCGCGCTACGACGCGCCAGCATCCGTCGGCAACACATTCGTCGACGTCGTCGGCATGGACACGGCCGCCGACCGCATCGTCCTCCGAGCGACCCATCAGGGCCTCACGAAACGCACGTTCGGCCCCAACTGCAGCGACCTGTATCTCGTCTCGGCTGATGGCTCGTCCCTCGTCCGTTTGACGGAAAACGGACCGGGAGTCACGACGGACCCGGTGGCGATCTCGGCGACCGGTCGAGCGGTTGCCTACATCGAGGCTAAAGGGGACCCGGCGGCGGCTTCCTCGACGCCGATCTGGACGTTTCGGACGACGGGCGACGACGGATCGACTGCGCGCATCCTGCTCACAACCTGTCCGTTCCCGCCGTCGCGGCTCGCGTGGGCGCCGGACGAACGGCGGCTTGCCTTCGTCTGCGACCGGTTCGTCGGAATCGTCGACCTCGGCACGGGCTCCATGGTCGTGACGCCGTTCGACGATGGCCGTGGTCGGACGCCAATGTCGGTCGCGTGGATCGATGCGACCCACCTGATGCTCGCGCTCGCGGACGACGGACCGGGCCTTGGGTCCGGCCCCCTGCGCGTCGAGTTGCTCGACGTCTCGGGCGGGTCGGTTCGGCGGACCCTCGTTTCCTCGACGAATCAGAAGACCGAGTGGGTCGAGGGCGATCCCGTGTTCTCCGCTGATCGCGCCTGGCTCCTGGCGCAGGGCGACGGCAACACCGATCCTGGTCTCGGAGAGTTCCCGACGTTCCTCGTGAACACGGGGACCGGCG
>JBPYEM010000103.1:0-3591 GCA_051985205.1 Candidatus Limnocylindrales bacterium
GGCTCACGCCGCGGGCCGCGCTGGACGCGATGGCCGATGCCGAGATCGAGATGTGGGTGCCGACGACGAGCGTCCTCGAGCGGCTGATCGAGGTCGACGCCCACCGGGCAGGGGACATTCGCCGGCGGCTCCGGCTGGGACGCGTCGGGCAACCCCGGATCGAGGTGGACGGCCCGGCCAGTGCGGCGATCATCTCCGACGCCGCCGGCGGCCTGCCGGGCCGCGCGTGTCAGACCCTGGTCGTCGGTCAGCGCGACGTCGTCGTCGTCGATCCCGGCGATCCAACGGACGCGGCGATCGACGCGATCCACTCCGTCGTTGCCGATCGAGGAGGGACGATCCGCGCCGTCGTCCTCACGCACCCCGATCCCGATCACGCGGCGGGAGCGGAGGCCCTCGCGATCCCGCTCGAGATCCCGGTCCTCGGGGCACCGGGCGCGGGCCGGGATCTGCCGTACGCGGTCCGGGAGGTGGCCGACGGCGACCTGCTACCGACGGATGCCGGCGTCGTGGTCCGGCTCGGCCCGGCCGGCTCGCGCCAGCTGCGACTCGAGCCCGCCTCAGCGGGGGAGTGACGCCCCGAGGTTCCGGATCAGGTTCAGGCCGGCGTCGACCTCCGCCGTCGGGGCGTACGGTCCGGGCATCAGGAAGCACGGCCGGCCTGACAGCGCCACGCCGGCGAGCTGGCCCCAGGGCTCGTCCAGCCGTCGGCCGGCGGCGGCCTCGGCCGCCCGCTTCCACACGAACACGATCGCCGCCGGTCGCCAGACCGAGATCTTGTGCCAGAGCGGCCCGACCCCGGCCCGCAGCGTCGCGTCGCTTGCGTCGTCGCGAGGGCTCGGCCGCTTGTGCAGGTCCGTGACGCCGTGGCCCAGCGCCATCAGGGCGTCGTCGGCGATGTCGATCACGGTGTCGGGTGGCAGGATCGAGGCGGTGACGAGCCGCCGCCAGAACGTCCTGCCGAGCCGGCCCTGGAAGTAGTGGCCGGCGGCGACGCTGACGGGTGACGGGTTCAGCCCGACGAACAGGAGCCGATCGCGCAGCGGCGGCAGGTCCTCGAGGGTCTCGACGCGCTCGCCCTCGAGCTCGATCGTCGTCCGGTGCGAGCCCGGATCCGGCCGAGCGAGCAGCGCCTCGAGCTCGTCGGTCATGGGCGACCGATCGCCGATCCCCGGTTCGACGCCGTCAGGCCGACCGATCGTCCGATGCGGAGCCGGAGTCGCCGTCGCGAAGCTTCGAGGCCTCGTGACGGGCCTCCTTCACGCCGCGTCCGAAGGCAGCGCCGATCCCCGGCAGGGTCTTCGGACCGCGCCAGACGACGACCAGGATCAGCACGATGATCAGGACGACCAGGACATCGCTCATGGGCGGATGGTACGCGTCTCCCGCGGACGAAGGGCCACGGGGATGACGAGGCGGATGCTGGTCCGCGCGGCCGAGAACGCGACGACCTTGTTGTCGATCAGGTCGTGCTGACGGCCCGCGGCCATCACCTCGACGTCTCGAAGCGTCGACGCCTTGCCCTTCCGCGAGATGACCCAGATCGCGCCGTTCGGCCGGATGGCCCGGCGAAGTGCCGGCAGCTCGGCCAGCTCGGCGGTCGAGTCCGCCAGGAGCAGGACCACGTCCGTCTCCGGCTTCGGCGATCCGTCGGTCACGTCGCTCGTCCGATCGGCGAGCAGGGCCCGGAACGCCGGCGCCTCGTCGTCGACGTCGAGGTCACCGACGATGGCGACCCGCATGCCGGGCCGGATTCCGAGCTTGTCGAGGAGCGGCGTGGTGTAGGTCCGTTCCATCGCCGGTATCGTCGCATCCATGCCGGACCAGCCGCTGCTCGTCTTCGGCCCGCGGTCGCTGGACTACGACTTCGGGTCGGCCCATCCGCTGACGCCGCGTCGCTTCGGTCCGGGGATCGACCTGTTGCGCGAGCTCGGTGCGGAGCCCGGGCTCGCGCCGGAGCCGGCACCGGACGACGAGCTCCTCGCCTGTCACACCTCCCCGTACCTCAGCGTCGTCAAGGCCTTCTCCGCGGTCGCCTGGAATGGCGGCTGGCTGGAGCCCGAGGCAGGGATCGGACCGGGCGACGATCCGCCGTTTCCGGGGATGCACGAAGCGGCGGCGGCCGTTGCCGGTGGGTCGCTCGCGGCGATCGAGGCGATCCTCCGGGGCGACGTCGAGCACGCGCTGCATCCCGGTGGCGGGCTGCATCATGCGATGCCGGACCGCGCGTCCGGCTTCTGCATCTACAACGACGCCGCACTCGCGATCGCCCGAGCCCGGCGGGACGACCTCCGTGTGCTCTACGTCGATCTCGACGTCCACCACGGCGACGGCGTCGAGGCCATGCATCGCGACGATCCCGGCGTCCTGACGATCTCCTTCCATGAGACGACGCGGTATCTGTTCCCCTACGTCAGCGGTGGCCCCGACGACGTCGGGTCGGGACCCGCAGCGGGGACGGTCGTGAACGTCCCGTTGCCGCCGGAGACCGGCGACGGGGCGTGGCTCGCGGCGGTGACCGCGCTCGTGCCGGCGCTGGCGGCGGCCTTCCGGCCCGACGTCGTCGTCTCGCAACACGGCGCCGATAGCCACCTGTGGGACCCGCTCGCCCATCTCCGGAACACGACGACCGCGATGGGTGCGGCGGCGCGGATCGTCCACGAGCTGGCGCACGAGCACGCTGGTGGCCGATGGCTCGCAACGGGCGGCGGTGGATACGACGCGTACCGGGTGGTGCCCCGGTCCTGGTCGCTGGTCTGGCTGGCGGCGGCGCACCATCCCGTGCCCGCGGAGACGCCGCCGGCCTGGCGCGAGCGCTGGGCCGCCGAGGCCGCTCGGTATGGCCAATCGCCCCTACCGATGACCTTCGACGACCCGTCGACGGAGACGGACGCGGCTTCGGCCGCCGCGATCGAGCGGGTCGTGGATCACGTCCGGGCGACGGCCCTTCCGCTCCTGGACGCCGCCCGTCGCTGAGCGCGCGGCCGAATCGAACGGATGATCGAAACCCGGCCGCACCGGTATACTTCGGGGTCCCGTGGCCACCGTGACGACCCCGCCCGAGGATCGCGCCGCCGTCGCGGCTGAAGCCCGCGGCGAACCTGCGATCGACGACCCGCTGGCGCCGTTCTCGGCGCCGGTTCGGGCGTGGTTCGAGGCGTCCTTCGCGGCGCCGACGCAGGCTCAGGCAGAGGGCTGGGCGGCCATCAGCGCCGGCCACCACACGCTGATCCACGCCCCGACCGGCAGTGGCAAGACGCTCGCGGCCTTCCTCTGGACGCTCGATCGGCTGGCGACGACGCCGCCGCGGCCGACACCGACGAAGAACGCGCCGGGCACCGTCCGCGTCCTTTACGTCAGCCCGCTCAAGGCGTTGACGTACGACGTCGAGCGGAACCTCCGCGCCCCGCTGGCGGGAATCGCCCTTGCCGCCGCTCGTCTCGGCCTCCGGGCGCCGGACATCACCGTCGCGAGCCGGACCGGGGACACGCCCGCGGAGGACCGCCGGAACCTCGCCCGCCGCCCACCGGACATCCTCATCACGACCCCCGAATCGCTGTACCTGATGCTGACCAGCCAGGCGCGCGAGGT
>JBPYEM010000104.1:0-6147 GCA_051985205.1 Candidatus Limnocylindrales bacterium
CGGATCCCTCGGCGCTTCCGTAGGCAAGGAGCCGGCCGGAAGATCGCTCCGGCGACTCGCGCCTGGCGGCA
This sequence comes from Candidatus Limnocylindrales bacterium, assembly GCA_051985205.1. Taxonomy (GTDB): domain Bacteria; phylum Chloroflexota; class Limnocylindria; order Limnocylindrales; family CSP1-4; genus CF-46. The sequence goes on from JBPYEM010000104.1 coordinate 72, forward strand.
GCGACCGCCGACAACGCCGTTTGCTCGGAGACCTCAGGGGGCGCCGGGCGGTGGGGCACCCGCCGCCGATGCGCCCGGTCCGACGGTCGTCGGCGCGTAGCCGGTGAGCTCCACGTAGGCCTGCCCGCCCAGCGGTCGGCCGGCCATCGTCGCCCGCACGTGTTGCGACCCCTCCCAGTACACGACCCCGGTCGTGGCCCGCGTGTCGAGCTCCTGGTCGGCGACGGTCGGGGTCAGATCGATCGCCAGCCCCGCGGACGGCAGCGTCACGTGCCACCCTGCCGGATAGGCGGCCCCCGTTGCCGGGCTCGTCCAGCTTCCGGTCGACGTCACGGCGAATGCCTCCCGCGGGAGGTAGGTCGCCGCCCCGTTCGGTGCGACGAGCGTGCCGTAGACGAGCGGGTAGGAGCCGTCCGCGTTCCGGACCAGCGACAGGGTGAGATCCGTGCCGTCGACGAGGTTGACCGCGAACCAGTCCCAGCCGCCGCCACCGACCGTGATGAAGTCGCCCCATTGGTGGTCGAACCAGGCATCGCCCGTGACCTCGTAGGAGCGGCCGTCGACGATCACGGTGCCGCGAGCCCGCATCGACGTCCGCGAGTAGTAGTAGGAGGAGCCGCCTACCGCGAAGTCGATCCAGCCGATCCGGTTGTGAAGAGCGGGCGGCTTGCGTGCGTCGAGCCGGAGGTCCAGCCCGAGCTGACCGTGCGTGGGGCTCGCCGGGTCGGCGACCGCCCCGGCGCTGAGGTGGTCGTGGCCGTCCCCTCCGGTCATCGTCCACGACTGGGGCGGGAATGCCAGCGACGCCCCGGCCGAATCCGCGGACGTCGGCGCCACTGAGAGGTCGAATCCGTTCGCCGGGGAGTGGTCCACCTGCTGCCCGATCTCGGATCGCTGGGCGAAGCGGAAGGTGCCCGCGGTCTCGTCCGTCAGCGCGAGATGCGATGCCCAGGTGACCGGGAAGCCGCCGCGCTCGGCCCGGAAGACGACGAACTCGAAGCCGAACCGGTGGCCGTCGGCGGCCTGGAGATGGCCGGTGTCGTACCACCACTCGGTCAGACGATCGTGGGGACCGTCATCGCGAGGCAGGACCACCGGCTGGGGATCGGCCGGCACCGACGGAGCCGGCGTCGCAGCCGGCGGCAGCGGGTGGCCCGCCGGCGCGTTCGCGAGGATCGGCGCACCCGCCGCGGTGCAGCCGGCGAGCAGCGGGACCGCGACGATGGCAATCGCGAGCAACCCCGCGATCCCCGCGGTCTCGATCCGAGGCACGCGCCGCAACGCGCTCGGGAGCCACCAGTTCCACCGGCCGAGGAGGCGCATGCTCGCCGGGACGAGCAGCGCCCGGACCACGGTCGCATCCAGGGCCACCGCGATCGCCATCCCCACGCCGAGCGCCTTGATCAGCACGATGTCGGCGAAGGCGAACGAGCCGGCGACCACGACCACGATCAGCGCGGCGGAGGTGACGATCCGGCCGCTCCGCTCGAGCCCGCGTGCGACGGCCTCCTGGTTGTCGCCGGTCCGGTCCCAGACCTCCTTCATCCGCGACAGGAGGAAGACCTCGTAGTCCATGGACAGGCCGAACAGGACACAGAAGAGGATCACGGGCTGGGTCGTCTCGACGAACCCCAGGGGCTGGAACCCAAGGACCGCGGAGAGGTTGCCGTCCTGGAAGATCCAGACCAGGGCGCCGAAGCTCGCGACGATCGACAGGGTGTTCATCACCAGCGCCTTGGCTGGCAGCACCGCCGAGCGGAGGAGCAGGAACAGGACCAGGTATGTCGTCACCACGATGAAGAGGCCGGTTCGGGGGAAGTCGGCTGCGACCCGGGCGACGACGTCGGCGACGTCGGCGGCGCCGCCGCCGACGAGGACGGTCATCCCGGACGGCGGCGCCAGGGCTCCCGTCGTGCTCCGGAGATCGGCCACGAGCGCCCGGCCCTCGTCGCGGTTGGGCCCGTAGGGTGTCGTGATCGTGAACGCGGTCAGATCGCCCCGGGTCGTGGCGGCCAGGGCCGTCGCGACGAACCGGTCGCGTGGTCCATTCGGATCGGCGTAGAGGAGCTGGTACTGCTCCTTCCGAAGTCTCGGGTCGACGTCGACGAGGGAGTCCACCCGCCGGATCCGGGGGTCCGCGGCCAAGCGCCGCGAGTAGTCGTACAGCGCGCTGACATTGGCCGGCGACGTCGCCGGGCCGTCCGTCCGGATCGCGAGGACGATCGGCGCGAACTCGCCCTCGCCGAACGCATTCGCGAGGCGGTCGAACGCCGCGCGCGACGGGACGGATGGCGGCAGGATCGTGGAGTCCGGCGCGTTGAACCGGACGTGCAGGAACGGCGAGCCGAGCACGACGAGGACCAGCAGCGTCGGAACGAGGACCGCGACCGGCCGGCGCATCACCCAACGGGCCAGCCGGGCCCACGGCCCATCCGGATCGTCCCGTGGCGCCACGCGCCGGATCGCCAGCGCGTCGACGCGCGGCCCGACGATGGCGAGCAGCGCCGGCAGCAGCGTCAGTGCGGACGTCGCGGCGAGCAGGACGACGATCGCGCCGGCGATCCCCACGGAGCGCAGGATCATGAACTCGAAGAGGACGAGGCCCGCCAGGCCGAGCAGGACGGTCAGCCCGGAGAAGAAGACGGCCCGGCCGGCCGTCGCGACGGTGGCTTCGACCGCATCGGCCACCAGCATCGGGTCGTCTTTTGACCGCCGTGCCAGCTCCTCCCGGAAGCGGCTCGTCAGGAGCAGGGAGTAGTCGACGCCGAGGCCCAGACCCAGCAACGTTGCGAGATTCAGCACGAAGATGCTCATCGGGGTGAGGCTGGCCGCGATGAAGATCGCCGCGAGCGCCACCACGACGGCCGCCCCACCGACGACGAGGGGCAGCGCGGCGGCGACCGCGGACCCGAACACGACGAGGAGGGCGAGCGCCGCGAGCGGCAGCGAAACGACCTCGCTCCGCCGGAGGTCGGATTCCGAGACGGACTGGACGTCGCCGTAGAACGCCGGGCCGCCCGCCAGCTCGACGTCGAGACCGGGCGGCTGGCCCAGCCGTTCGCGGATCCCGGGGAGCGCCGCCGGCGAGTCGTCCGGTGCGATCGACAGGAAGACGACGTCGTACGCGGTGTGGCCGTCCGCCGAGACCTGCCGCGGGCTGAGCGAATGCGGTATGACGCGGACCACGCCGGGCGCCGCCGGCACGTGGGCGATCGCGAGCGCAGCCGGCCCCTCGAACGCCGGCGTGCCGGCACTGGCGGTGTCGCTGTGAAGCACGACGACGACCGCGGACGGCGGGGTCGAGAGCTCGGTCTGGAGGAGGGCCTTCGCCCGCGCGGACTCGAGGTCGTCGAGGATGAAGCCACCTGCCCGGAGCGCTCCGACGACCCGCGGAGCGAGGGGCAGCGCGACCGCGAGGGCGATTACCCACGCCGCCAGGACCCACCACCGGCGACGAACGACGAACCGGCCAAGACGCGCGAACGGGTCGCGGGCAGGGTGAGACGGACTACGCCGTTCGGGGGAAGTCAGCATGCCGATCGCCATGCTATACAGCCCTTCCGCCGCGGGCAGATGGGCGGATGGGAGGGGCATGTCGAAGGACCAATCGTCGGCCGTCGCCGACTGGTTCGAGGTCGCCGCATGGGCCTCGCGACTGGTCGACGCGGTGGCTCGCGACCATCCGTCACAGCACGTCGCCGTCCTCGTCCCGGACGGGTCGGCCGGCGGACTGCGCCTGGTCGCCCACGCAGGGGGCACGCACGACGACCCGGGCGAGGTTGTCGTGGGTGAGTGGGTCGTCCCCTTCGAGGGATCCGTCTGCGGCCGGGTCTACCGGACCGGTGCCGCGGCGCTCGTCGCCGACGTCGCGCTCGACCCGGACGAGCGGGCGTTCCCCGGCCGCAACCGGTCGTCGTTGACGGTCCCGGTCGGTCCGGCGGACGACGTCGTGGCCGTCGTCACCGTCGAGGCGCCATGGGTCGGCGCCTTCTCGATCCGTGACTACGATCGGCTGACCGAACGCTCGGCGGACGCGTTCGCGACGGTTCCGCGACGCGAGGTCGCCTGAGCTCGTCCGAGGGCGCGAGGCTCTCGGCGCCGTTCTCGACATCGGTTCGAGCGGCCGCGCTCTGCTAGCATCCGGCTGCACGTCCCCAGGCGCACAGCCAGCGTTCGCGACCCACAGCGAGGGCCCCGGTGCAGCTCTTCGTGATCTTCTTCTCGCGCCCGGTCGAGTTCGGTGCCGCCGCGACGATCTCGATCGTGATGCTGCTAATCCTGCTGCGCTCGGCCATGACGGCGGAAGGGCCATCCGGCCTTTCGCGCTTCATGACCAAGCCCACGACGAAGTTCCTCTTCGCCTTCCTGTTCATCGCCTGGGCGGTTCTGTTCGGGATCGGCCTCCAGCTCGTCCCCCACGAGGGCGCGAACTCGCCGTACGGCGGGCTGGGCCTCATCGCCCTCTTCGTCGGCTTTTTCATCATGATGGGCTTCATCTGGAGCGTGATCGGGGAGTAGCCCGTCCGGCTCGCACGTTGGAAGAACCGGCGGCCACGGTGACGACGCCGCCTCCGCTGAAGCCCTCCTGATCCGCCGCGATCCACGGCGTGCGGACGACGTTCGGGCGTGCCCGGACGATCGGCTGGCTGGACCGGGCGCTTCGGCCGACGCTATGATCCCGAAAGTTTCAGTCTGCATAGCTTTTATGCGTTCGACCGCCGCGGCTGCGGCACGCTCGAGGCTCTCGCCGGAGGTCCCACCCGCTTGGACGCGCACGAGATCAAGACCGCAGTCGCCCATCAGGACGCCCAGCGCGCCCTCGTGGAGGCACCGTTCGTCAACCGACGCGACCCGGCGAAGGCGGTCGGGCCGGACGGGCGACCTGCGGTCAGTCGCCGCGCGCCGATCTACGCGGACGTGCCCGACGAGAAGTGGAACGACTGGCGCTGGCAGCTCAGCCACCGCGTCAACGACCTCGAGGAGATCGAGGCGATCCTCAACCTGACGCCCGAGGAGCGCGAGGGGCTGTCCGCCAAGGACAAGTTCCGCGTCGACATCACGCCGTACTTCATCAGCCTGATCGACCCGGACGACCCGAACGACCCGATCCGTCGCCAGGTGATCCCGACCGGTCGGGAGCAGCAGGCCTTCACCGCGATGATGGAGGACTCCCTCGCGGAGGACCGCCACTCCCCGGTGCCCGGCCTCGTGCATCGCTACCCCGATCGGGTGCTGATGCTCGTCACGACCCAGTGCGCCTCGTATTGCCGCTATTGCACGCGGTCGCGGATCGTGGGCGACCCCACCCAGAACTTCAACTCCCGGGACCACGAGGCCCAGCTCGAGTACCTGCGGCGCACGCCGCAGGTCCGCGACGTGCTGATCAGCGGCGGCGACGGCCTGACGCTCGCGCCGAAGCTCTTCGAGAAGATCCTCCGCGGCATCCGCGAGATCCCCCACATCGAGATCATCCGGATCGGCTCGCGGGTGCCGGTCTTCCTGCCGCAGCGCATCGACGACGAGCTGTGCGCGATGCTCGAGCAGTACCACCCGCTCTGGATCAACCTCCATTTCAACCACCCGAACGAGATCACGCCCGAGGTCTCGCGCGCGGTCGACCGGCTGACGAAGGCCGGCCTGCCGGTTGGCAACCAGAGCGTGCTGCTCGCCGGCGTCAACGACTGCGTCCACATCCAGCGGGCGCTCGTGCACCGGCTTGTCGAGAACCGGATCCGGCCGTACTACCTGTACCAGTGCGACCTGGTCGAGGGTTCCGGCCACTTCCGGACGCCGGTCGGGAAGGGCCTGGAGATCATGGAGGGCCTCCGCGGCCACATGAGCGGCATCGGCATCCCGACCTATGTGGTCGATAGCCCGCACGGCGGCGGGAAGATCCCGATGATGCCGAACTACCTCGTCTCGATGTCCGACGACGCGGTGATCCTGCGGAACTACGAGGGGCTCCTCATCCGCTACCAGGCGGAGGACAAGCCCGCCGCGAACGGCCAGCCGACCACCACCCGGGGCGTCAGCGGGCTGTTGCAAGGAGACAAGACGGTCCTGATTCCCCAGGACA
>JBPYEM010000105.1:0-6833 GCA_051985205.1 Candidatus Limnocylindrales bacterium
GCCGGCGCGCTTCCGTGGGATCCGCGTCGGCGTCCGGGGGTAAGGGCGATGGCAACCACGGACATCCGACCGGCCACGGGCGGCACCGCCTCGGCCGACGCGATCGTGGATGACGTCCTTGCCCTCGTTCGCGGACGATCGCGGGACGCCGAGGCGGAGGTCACCGTCCGGACCGGCGTCTCCGCGCTGACGCGGTTCGCCTCCAGCTTCATCCACCAGAACGTCGCAGAGGACCTGAGCCACCTGCTGCTGCGGGTCGCCGTCGATGGCCACGTCGCGTCGGTCACGCTCGACGGACCAGCGGACCGCGACCACTTGGCGCGACTCGTCACGAACGCCTTCGACGCCGCGCTGGCGATGCCGGCGGACCCGGAGTGGCCGGGCGTGACGCCGCCGACGCCCCGCCTCGACGACGAGCACTGGGACGACGCGACCGCAGCTGCGAGTCCGGACGAGCGGGCCGCCCGGATCCGAGCCTTCGTCGACGCGGCGGGCGGCCTCGAGACCGCCGGCTTCTGTTCGACCCTCGCCGTACACCTGACATTCGGCAACACGGCCGGCCAGTCGGTGACGGGTCGGGGGACGGCGGCGATGCTCGACGGGATCGCCCGGACGCCGACGGCTGATGGCAGCGGCCGACAGGGGTCGGTCGCGTTGGGCGACCTGGATGGCGCGGTCGTGGGCGCGCGTGCCGCCAGCAAGGCCCGAGACGCGTCGAACCCGACCGATCTCGAGCCGGGCCGGTACGAAGTCGTCCTGGAGCCGGACGGCGTCGCGAACATCCTGTCCTTCCTCCTCGTCTATGGCTTCAACGGCAAGGCGGTCGAAGAGGGTCGGTCGTTCGCCGAGGTCGGCGCGACGCAGTTCGATGCCGCGGTGTCGTTGCGCGACGACGTCACGGACCGCTCGACCGTCGGCATCCCGTTCGACGTCGAGGGCACCCCGAAGCGGCCGCTCGATCTCGTTCGCGACGGAGTCACTCGCGGTCTCCTGCACACGCGTCGGACGGCGAAGGCGATGGGCGTCGAGAGCACCGGCCATGCCGTCGAAGGCGGTGCGGCGTGGGGCGCGCTCGGCGCGAACCTGGTCCTCGAGCCCGGCGACGCGACGGTCGAGGACCTGATCGCGGACGTTGAGCGCGGTGTCCTAGTCACGGACTTCTGGTACACGCGGATCCTCGACCCGCGGACGCAGGTCGTGACCGGCCTGACCCGCAACGGCGTCTGGCTGGTCGAAGACGGCCGGATGGTCCGCCCCGTCACCAACTTCCGGTTCACGCAGTCATTCCTCGACGCCCTCGGCCCGGGCAACGTCAGGGGCATCTCGAACGAGCGGGCCCTCCTACTGGCCGGCTGGGACTCGATCTACGTCGTGCCGTCCCTCCATCTGGCGAGCTGGAACTTCACCGGCGGCGCGAACGGCTAGCTCCTTACGATCGCCACCGGCAGACCCGGCCGAGGGCGAAAGGGGAACTGCCGACCACCCGGTAGACCCGCCGGGGCGCGAAGGCGCAAGGCACAATCGAGCCGTGACGGATCTGGATTACGGCGCGTTCGACGCGCTGACCTTCGACTGCTACGGGACGCTGATCGACTGGGAGGCTGGGATCGTCGCGGCCCTCCGAACGATCATCCCCAGCACGCCCGACACGGACGACGAGACGCTCCTCACCGAGTTCGCGAACGCGGAGGCGGCGCTGGAGGCGGGCCCTTACCAGCGCTACCGGACGATCGCCGGCGAGGCGATGGCCGCGGTCGCGCGAGGCCATGCCTTCGAGCCGACGCCGGATGAGATCGCGCGGCTGGGCGGATCCGTCGTCGACTGGCCGGCGTTCGCGGACTCGCACGACGCTCTGGTCGCGCTCCACGAGCGCTTCCGGCTGGGTGTCCTGACGAACTGCGACGACGACCTGTTCGCCGCGTCCGAGCGACGGCTGGGCGTCGAGTTCGACTGGGTGGTGACGGCTCAGGCGGTCGGCTCGTACAAGCCCGACGAGCGAAACTTCCACGCGCTGTTCGAGCGGCTGGCCGGTGACGGCATCGGCCCGGCTCGCATCCTGCACGTCGCCCAGAGCCTGTTCCACGACCATGCGCCGGCCCAGCGTCTGGGGCTTCGGTCGGTGTGGATCGACCGTCGCCACGACCGACCGGGGCGTGGCGCCACGCCGCCCGCTGACGCTCGCCCCGACGCGAGCTTCCCATCGATGGCGGCATTCGCCGCGGCCGCAACGGCCTGACCGCAACGGCATGGCCGCAGCGGCCTGACGGCGACGGCCGGACGGCGACGGCCCGACCAGGCCCGTCGGTCAGTCGCCCGGGGCGACCAGCGGCGCGACGACCCATCGCTCGCGAAGCCGCTCCAGCACGGGCTCGAACCGCTCCAGGGCGCCGCGCGTCAGGGCCGGGAACTCGTGGTCGTCCGTCGGGTCGCCGATGAAGCACGTGAGATGCTCGACACCGGCGACCGCCAGCGACGCGATCCGATCCGCGATCGCGTCCGGCGTCCCACTGATCGTGTCCGCGCGGTCGGCATCGAGTCGACCGTCGTCCGAGACCGCGACGCGACAGAAGCCGGTGACGCCGACGGTCCCCGTGTCGCGTCCGATCACCGAGCACGCCTCGGCGATCGCCGCCCGGAGCGCCTCGACGGACGCCGGATCGGTCAGCGCGTCCGCTCCGTTGACGGCATCCGCCCAGCGAACGGCAACCTCCATCGCCTTCGGCCTGCCGGCCGCGATCCAGATCGGCGGACCGTTCAAACGCGGTCCGGCCGGCCCGACGTCCGGCCGATCGACGCGGTGGAACCGGCCCTCGAACGTGATCGGCCCGTCGCGGAGCAGCCGAACGACGATCTCGGCGACTTCGGCGAAGCGCGCCAGGTGCGGCGGCCCGGACTCGAACCCGAAAGCCGAGAGGCGCGAGTCGTTCGGGTTCGCGCCGGCACCCAGGCCGAGCACGAGGCGACCGCCGGACACCTCGTCCAGCGCCCGGGCCATCGTCACGAGCAGCGCCGCGTTCCGGTAGCGGCCGCACGCGACGAGCGACCCGATCTCGATCCGGTGCGTCGCCTCTGCCGCGGCCGTGAGGATCGTCCAGCACTCCCAGAAGCCCGGCTCGTCGGCCACCCACAGCGTGTCGATCCCGGCCGCCTCGACCTCCTGCGCCAGCGTCCGAAGCTCCGGCCAACGCGACGGGTGGGCACCCTTCGGCGGCCAGGTCGCGAGGTAGACCCCCAGACGCAGCGCCATCCTAGCCGCGGCGCGCTCGGCGGATCTGCGCCGCGTGATCTCGCGGATGGTCGGCGTAGATCCGGAGCCAGCCTTCGACGCTGTAGGGCCCGGACTCCGAGTGGGTGCCGGTCCGCGACCATTCCGCATCGTCGAGCGAGGTCAGGAGCTGGAGGCTCGCGCCGCGCACGGCGCGGAGGACCGCGAGCGACGGCTCGATCGGGCGGTCGTAGTGGAGGCGCCGCGCCCACACAGGCTCGTCGTAGCCCTGGATCAGCGGGTCGTCCTCGGCGATCAACCGCCGGAGCCGGATATAGGCCATCGATTCGCTGTCGGCCAGATGGTGGACGACCTCGCGCGCGGTCCATTCGTCGTCGCCCGGCCGCCGGTCCAGGTCCGCGTCGGAAGCCCCGGCGATCGCCTCGTCCACCGCCGCCGAACCCGTCTCGTAGCGCTGAAGCAGCGCTGACCGCTCGTCCTGATCCATGGGTCCTCCTCCGGCGGAGTATCGCCGGAAACGGGCGGAGACAGGCGGTACCCTACGGGGCCCGCCACGAGGTTCTGCCCGCCCGTGCCCGACCCCGCGATCCACGTCGCCGACCTCCGGAAGACGTTCCGCGTGCCCGTCCGCGAGGGCGGGTTCGCCGCGGCCGTTCGCAGCCTCGTCCGGCGACAGCATCGCGACGTCCCCGCCGTCGCAGGTGTCAGCTTCGAGATCCAGCCCGGTGAGATCGTGGGATTCCTCGGACCGAACGGCGCGGGCAAGACCACGACACTCAAGATGCTCTCCGGGCTGCTCTTCCCGACCTCCGGCGAGGCCACGGTCCTCGGGCATGTCCCGTCGCGCCGGGAAGCCGCGTACCTGCGGCAGATCACGATGGTCATGGGCAACCGCAACCAGCTCCAGTGGGATCTGCCCGCGCTTGACTCGTACGAGCTGCTCCGGGCGATCTACCGCCTCCATCCGGACGACTTCCGGACGACCCGCGACGAGTTCATCGACCTCCTGGACCTCGGCGACCTGGTCACGAAGCCGGTCCGGAACCTGTCGCTCGGGGAGCGGATGAAGGTCGAGACGGCTGGCGCGCTCCTTCATCGCCCGCGGGTGCTGTTCCTCGACGAGCCCACGATCGGCCTCGACGTCACGATGCAGAAGCGGATCCGGAGCTTCGTCGCGGAGTACAACGCCCGCTACGGAGCGACGGTGCTCCTGACGAGCCACTACATGGCCGACGTCCAGGCGCTCTGCAAACGGGTCATCGTCATCCACCACGGCCGGATCCTGTTCGACGGCGAGCTCGCGGCGCTCGCCAACCAGTTCGGAGCGGACAAGACGATCGGCGTGACGCTCAAGGAGGGCGCGGACGCGATCGACTTCCGCCCCTACGGCGAGGTGATCGGCGTCGACGACGGCAAGGTCAACCTTCGGGTGGACCGCGGCCGGGCGCCGGAGGTCGCTGGCCGGCTGCTCCACGATCTGCCCGTTGCCGATCTGACGATCGAGGACCCACCGATCGAGGACGTGATCGAGTCCGTCTTCGCAGGCGCCGCGTGACCGCTCCAGCCAGCGCCCGCGAGACGGCTCCCGGACCACGCCTCGTCTCGCCGTGGCGGGGCCTCTTCGACGTCTATGTCCAGGAGGCGAAGATCGCGATCGCGGAGCAGATCCAGTACCGCGCCGCGAACTACTTCTACATGATCGGGATGGTCGCCGAGCCGGTGATCTACCTGGTCGTCTGGCAGACGGTCGCCGCGCAGCAGGGTGGATCCGTCGCCGGCATCACCGCCGGCCAGTTCGCTGCCTATTACATCGTCTGGACGCTCGTCCGGAACATCAACATCGTCTTCACGCCGTACGGCTGGGAGGAGCGGATCCGTGAGGGCCGGCTGTCCGCCCAGCTGCTGCGGCCGCTCTTCCCGATCGTCGAGGACCTCGGCTTCTTCCTGGGCTGGAAGCCGGTCGTCATCGTGCTCTGGCTGCCGATCGCGATCTTCCTGTCGCTCGTCTTCCACCCCGTGCTCAATCCGACGCCGCTCGCGATCGTCGTCTTCGGCGTCTCGCTCCTCGGCGCGTACCTGATCCGATCGCTGAACCAGTCATCCGTCGGGCTGATCACCTTCTGGACGACCAGAGTCGGGCCGATCTTCCAGCTGTACATCGCCGTCGAGCTGCTCCTCTCCGGCCGCCTCGTCCCGATGGCCCTGATGCCGGACTGGGTCCAGTCGATCGGGAACGTCCTGCCCTTCCAGTGGACGTTCGGCTTCCCGATCGAGGCGCTCGTCGGCAACCTCTCGACGGCGCAGCTGCTCGGCGGGCTCGCGATGCAGCTTCTGTGGGTCGTGATCGGCTCCGTCCTCGTGCGCGTGGTCTGGCACTTCGCCGTCCGGCGGTACAGCGCGGCGGCGGGCTGAGCCGATGCTCCAGCCACTCCGCCTGGGGCTGCTGTTCTTCCGGATCGGTGCGCTCAACGACCTCCAGTACCGGGCGAACTTCTGGCTCCAGCTCCTCCAGGCGGCGATCCAGCTGGCCACCGGGCTCGCGGTGCTCGGCCTCGTCTTCAGCCAGACCCCGGCCCTCAACGGTTGGTCGCAGCCCGCGCTGCTGGCGGTCATGGGCGTCCACTTCCTGATGGGTGGCGTGATCGGCGTCCTCATCCAGCCGAGCATGGAGCGGCTGCGCCAAGACATCCGGGAGGGCACGTTCGACTTCGTGCTGACCAAGCCGACCGACGCCCAGGTCCTCGCGAGCGTTCGTGAGATCCGCATCTGGCAGGCGGTCGACGTCATCGTCGGTGGGGTCGTGCTCGCGATCGCGATCGGGATGCTCGGCGAGTCGCTGGGTGTCGCCGAAGCCGTCGGGTTCGCGATCGCGCTGGTGATCGGCGGGCTGATGATCTACGCGTTCTGGCTCGTGCTGACGACGGTCGCCTTCTGGATCGTCCGGATCGACGAGATCGCGGAGCTCTTCGAGGGCGTGTACCAGTCCGGTCGCTGGCCGGTGACCATCTATCCGGAATGGCTGCGGATCAGCCTGACGTTCCTCGTGCCGATCGCGTTCGCCGTGACGGTGCCGGCGCAGGCGATCACGAACCGGCTGACGCCGGAGACGCTGGTGGGGGCGGCCGCCTTCGCCATCGTCGCGCTCGTCCTCAGCCGGGCGTTCTTCCGCTTCGGCCTGCGCCGGTACTCAGGCGCATCCAGCTAGGTTTCGAGTCCGCTGCGCCGGCGGTTTCATGACGCGACGGGATCCGCCTGCCTCATCACGCTCGTGGGCCACAGCCACGAAACGGCGGCCTGTCGTCTCAGGCGTGGCCGACCCACGCGAACGAGACCGCGTTCGGACGGGGCCGTGCACGGCCAGCCGCCGCGACGCCCTCATGCGGGCTGGTTCCGTGGCGGACAACCACAGACGAGACGATGCGGGCTGGTTCCGTGGCGTACAAGCACAGACGAGACGCCGCGGGGAGTTCCGTGGCGGACAGCCAGGGACGAGACGATCCGGGGCGATCCGTGGCGAGATCCGGGCACGGATCACCCTCGCGGTGGCCGCAGGAGGCGGAGCGGGACCACGGTCCCGAGGTAGACCGCGAGGACGCCCGCGGCGACC
>JBPYEM010000106.1:0-4708 GCA_051985205.1 Candidatus Limnocylindrales bacterium
CCCCGGCCGCGGCGGCGCACGGGATCCGCGTCCGCGGTCAGGCGCGTCGCAACCAGATGCGTGACGGCGTGGGGCAGGGTCGGCTCCGGGGGCAGGGATGCCAGCGACGCCCATCGTAGGAACGCTAGGATGGCTCCGTCACGAAGCGAACCCCACAGTTCGGAGCCCGTCACGCTGTGGAGTTCCGCCAGGAGGGTCGCAGCCGGTGGCGATCGCCACGGTCGGGACGTCGGTCCAGCCGACGGCCGGAGATCGGGTCGGGATCCCGGTCTCGGAGGTCCTCGTGCTGCCCTCACTGGGCGGCGCGCGGCTCGTGGCGGGAGCGGCGGGTCTCGGCCGGATCGTCCGCTCCGTCAACGTGATGGAGGTCCCCGACATCCTGCCGTGGGTCCAGCCGGACGAGCTGCTCGTGACGACCGCGTACCCATTGCGCGAGGACCCGGACGCGCTGGCTCGTCTCGTCCCACGGCTGGACGACCACGGGCTCGCGGCGGTCGCCATCAAGCCGACCCGCTACATCTCGACGATCCCGGAGGCGATGCTCGCCGAGGCGGAGCGGCTCGCGTTCCCGGTCATCGAGCTGCCGCCCGAGGCGTCGTTCAACGAGATCATCGGTGCGGTCCTCGGCGTGATCCTCGACCGCCAGGCCGTCCGGCTTCGCCGCGCCGCGGAGATCCACGAGCGGTTCACGGCGATCGTCCTCAGTGGTGGCGGAATCCGCCAGATCGCCGACGCCCTGGCCGAGTCGATCGCGATGCCGGTCGCCATCGTGGACGGCCAGGGCGGCGAGCTCGCGCGGTCGGCGGGGTTCGCCGGGGACATCGATATTCCGGTCACTGGCGCGGACGGCACCGGGGAGAACGGCCCGGCGAGCGCCGATCGCGTCAGCCAGGCGATCGTCGTCGGTGCGGAGCGGCACGGGACGATCATCGGACTCGGCCGGTCGTCGGACCTCGGCGACGACGAGCTCGAGGCGCTCGACTATGCCGCGACGGTCGCGGCGCTGCGGCTCGTCCAGGCCCGCGCCGTCGCGGAAGCGGATCGCCGGTTCCAGGCCGTCTGCCTCGAAGAGCTCGTGACCGGCCACGTCACCGACCGAGCGGCGCTGATGGAGCGCTCCGCGGCCTTCGGCTGGGAGCTGTCGATGCCCCGGGCTGTCCTCGTCGCGGAGCTCCACGAGCTGGACGGCCGGCCCGCCGCGCAGCTCGCCGGCTCGTCCGAGGAGCTCGTCGCCCGGCACCGGCTCTACGAGACGGCCAGGCTCGTCCTCGGTCCCGCGGCGATCGTGTGGGAGCGTTCGGCGGGGATCGCGGCGCTCGTCCCGATGACCCGTCACGGTCGCGAGGCGGTTCGAGCGGCGGCGCAGGAGCTCCAGGCCGAGACACACCGTCGGCAGCCGGGCGCGACCATCGACATCGGGGTCGGGCGCGCGTCGGCGGATCCGCTGCGGCTCGACGTCAGCTACCGCGAGGCGCGTGGCGCGGTCGCCGTGATGGGCTGGAGCCGCGGTCACGGCGCGGTCTCGCTGTTCGAGGAGCAGCAGCTCGACCGGCTGCTGTTCAACATGCCGGAGGCGGAGCGGGCGAGCTTCGTCGAGACGACGATCGGACCGCTGGTCGCGCACGACACCCGGAACCGGACGAACCTCGTCGAGACGCTCGACGTCTACCTCGCCAGCCGCCGCGTCGCGGTCGCGGCCCGCGACCTGTACGTCCACCCGAACACGCTCGCCAACCGCCTGGAGCGGATTGCGGACATTGTCGGCCCGTTCGTCGGCGACCCGGACCGCTGCCTCACCCTGGGCCTGGCCCTCCGGTTACGGCGCTCGGAGAGCCGCTGAGGCCAGCCGTGCCGGCACGACCCGCCGGCGTGGGCCTCACCCGTCTGAGAGGTCAGCCCTCGACGCGAAGGGTCCGCTCGACTCCCCGCTCGGACACGTCGATGACGTAGCCGCGGAGGATCCCCATCGAGGACTCCGAGCCGGCGTTCACGCAGACGGTGTCGCCGATCCGCCGCTCGCCGCCGGACTCGTGGATGTGGCCGTGCACACCGAGCACGGGCCGGAACGTCTCGATCGCCCGGCGCACGCCCGTGGACCCCACCGGCCCACGCAGCAGGTCGCCCGCGGATGCGGTGGGCCGGAGATCCGGCGACAGCAGGGGAGCGGTGTCGAGGCCGGAGTCATACGGCGGGACGTGGGTCATCATCACCGTCCGCCGCGGGTCCCGGGCGCCATGCATCAGGTCGGACAGCCGGTCGAGGAAGGCCTCCTCGGGCAGCTCGCGTGGCGTGGACCACGGCGTCGGCGAGGACCAGCCCATGCTCACGAGCTGGTGCCAGGGCGTCAGATCCACGACCTGTTCGTTCACGTTCCGGCAGTACGGGGAGTCGGCGAGGATCGGGTCGATCTCGAAGTCGTCGTCGTTGCCCGGCATCAGGTAGACGGGCACGCCGGAGCCCTCGAGCCGCTCCGCCGCCAGCGCCATCCACTCCCGGATCCGGGCCGTGATCCGCTCGTCGAACAGCCGCCGGACGAGGGCCGGATCCGCCTCCATGGCGGCGCGCTCGTCGCGCGTGACCCGGACGGCGTAGTAGCCGAGATCGGCGATCGAGCGCTCGAGGTCGGCGAGCTCTCCCTCCGTCCGCGCGACCTTCCGCTGGCCGAGCACGGTCGCCGTCCACTCCTCGCCGCCACCCTCGCCCTTGACGACCGCGATGATCGCCTTCCCAGTGAGGTCACCGGCGATCAATGCGGCGTCCGCCTTGTAGACGTTCGCCTTCATCGCGTTCAGGAACTTCCGCCACGTCCGCTCGGACGCGTGGATGTCGCTGCAGATGTACAGGCGGAAGGGCTTGGCCATGCGGCGATCTTAGGCGTGGATCGGCGGCAGGCGATCCGCCCACGGCCGAACCGCCTCGAGCTGGCCGGCGAGCCGGAAGCGCGTCGCCTCGTCGCCGAACCGCCCGAACAGCAGGACGCCGACCGGCAGCCCGTCCGCGGTCCAGTGGAACGGCACAGACGCGGCCGGCTGGCCGGTCATGTTCGCGATCGGGTTCCACGGGTTGAAGCGGCAGTCGAACGTCCACCACTCGATCGCGCCGCCCTGGGACTGGTTCAGGACCCCGAGACGGTCCGGCGGCCGGGCGAGGGTCGGGGTGAGCCAGGCGTCGTAGCGCTCGAAGAACGGGGCGATCGCCCGCGTCGCCGTCGCGAGCTCGCCGATCGCATCGAGCAGGTCCACGGCGTCGAACTGGCGGGCGTGATCGACCAGCTCCCAGGTCGTCTCCTCCAGCTCGTCGCGCTCCGGCTCCCGGCCGAGGAACCGCATCGCCTCCCGGTGCCCTTCGAAATTCGCGATCGCCCAGATGCGCACGAACGGTTCGAGCAGGACATCGCCGTCGAACGCCGGCCGGTCCTCGACGACGTCGTGCCCGAGGGACCCGAGGAGCGCGGCCGCCTCGCCGACCGCGGCGACGCACTCCGGATCGACCGGGGTCTCGAACGGCGGCGCCGCCGTCCACGCGATCCGCAGCCGCCCCGGCTCACGGGCCACCTCCTCGTGGAACGGGCGGGCGGGGACCGGCGCGGCATACGGGTCGCCGGGGACCGGACCGGAGGTCACGTCGAGCAGCAGCGCGCTGTCTGCCACCGTGCGGGTCACGGCGTGCTCGACCGCGAGCCCGGCCATGGCGTCCCCCAGGGGCGCCCACGAGTTGCGGCCGCGGGTCGGTTTCAACCCGAACAGCCCGCAGCACGACGCCGGGATCCGGATGGAGCCGGCGCCGTCGTTGCCGTGCGCCGCCGCCACCATCCGCGACGCGACGGCGGCGGCAGAGCCGCCGGACGAGCCGCCGGTCGTGTGGTCGATCGCCCAGGGATTCCGCGCCGGGCCGAAGAGGACCGGCTCGGTCGTCGAGTGGTTGCCGAACTCCGGGGTGCTCGTCTTGCCGACCACGATCGCGCCGGCGGCGCGGAGCCGCGCGGTCAACGCACTGTCGGACGCGCTGACGCGACTCGCGAAGGCTCGGGAGCCGCCCGTCTGCACGGTCCCGCCGAGCGTCGCCCCGAGGTCCTTCAAGAGGTACGGGACGCCGCGCAACGGCCCGTCCGGGAGGTCCGCGAGGCTCGCCTCCGCTCGCGCTCGCTCGAACAGCGGGGTCACGACGGCGTTCAACGCCGGGTTCACGGTCTCGATCCGCTCGATCGCCGCGTCCACGAGCTCGAGCGGGCTGACCTCGCCGCGCCGGACCAGCTCGGCCTGCGCGGCGAGATCGAATGCGGCCAGGTCGGCCGCCAGCTGGGTCACCAAGGGCTCAGTCGGGCGGCAGCATCTGGTACATGAGCTCGGTCTGGACGCCGCGCTGCCGGTTCCGGATCGCCTGGATCACGTACCACACGATCCCGACCACCAGGACGACCCCCACGAACGTCGCGCCCGAGCTGTTCAGGTAGGCGAGGGCCTCCGCCCCGCCCGAGATCGTGTTGTAGATCGGCACGACCCCCGCGAACCAATAGAGCAGGATGGTGAAGGCGAGCCAGATGGCCCCGATGACCCACAGGTACCGGATCCACGGCGCGTCCTTCACGAGGTCCGGCCGGGTGAACCGCGCCAGCACCGCATTCACGCCGGGCATGATCCAGCTGAGCCCAGAGGCGAGGACGGTGAACCAGGCGGACGCCGCAAGGTTCAGCTTGCCGTCCAGCGCC
>JBPYEM010000107.1:0-5779 GCA_051985205.1 Candidatus Limnocylindrales bacterium
GAGGGGGCCGTTCCAAAACACCGTCCTGGCGTCCGCGAGGGCCTCCTCCATGAGCTCGCGCGTCCGCTCGCCGACGTCGACGATGTGCCACGACGCCGGGATCTTCTCGGCGTTCAGGGTCTTGTACTCCGTGCCCCGGGTGACCTCCTTCGCGATCACCACGTCGACCGGCAGGACGACCTTCACGCCGCGCTTCTCGGCGTTGGCCAGGATCCGCCGGGCATCCTCGACGCGATCGTGCTCCGCCAGGCTCTTGCCGACGGACTTGCCCTGGGCGAGCAGGAAGGTGTTCGCCATCCCGCCGCCGAGGACGAGCGTGTCGACCTTCGTCAGGAGGTGGTCGATGACCAGGATCTTGTCGCTGACCTTCGCCCCGCCGAGGATCGCCGCGAACGGGTGCTCCGGGTTCTCCAGCAGCCGGCTCAGCGCGCTGATCTCCTTCTCCATCAGCAGGCCAGCGTACGCGGGCAGGAGCCGGGCGATCCCGACCGTCGAGGCGTGGGCCCGGTGAGCCGTGCCGAACGCGTCGTTGACGTAGACGTCGGCGTACGACGCGAGCGCCTGGGCGAAACCGGGGTCGTTCTTCTCCTCCTCGGCGTGGAAGCGAAGGTTCTCGAGCAGGATCGCCTCGCCCGGGCGCATCCGCCGGACCGCATCCTCCGTGCCCACCCCGAGCGCGTCGCCCGTGACCGGAACGTTCCGCCGGAGGAGCTGGCTCAGCCGCTGGCCGACCGGACGGAGCCGCAGGCTGTCCGTGACCTTCCCATCGGGTCGGCCGAGGTGGCTCGCGAGGATGACCTCGCGCCGGAGCTGAGCAGGGTCACGATCGTGGGCAACGCCGCTCGGATCCGGGAATCGTCGGTCACCTTGCCGTCGGCGAGCGGGACGTTGAAGTCGACGCGGACGAAGACCCGCTTGCCGGCCGGGTCGAAGTCACGGATGGTCAGCGTGTCCATGGGTCGGGGCATCTCTCGATCTCGGAGAGCCGGCCGAGGCGCGGCTCTCGCGGGGCTCAGGCTGGCGTCAGGCGGCGGCGACAGGCAGGCGAGCCGCGACGAAGCCGATCAGATCGGCGACACGGCAGCTGTAGCCCCACTCGTTGTCGTACCAGCTGATCACCTTCACCATCGTGCCGTCGAGGACCATCGTCGACTCCGCGTCGATGATCGACGAGCGCGTGTCACCCTTGAAATCGCTCGACACGAGCGGCTCGTCGCTGACGCCCAGGATGCCCTTCATCGGTCCGGCGGCAGCCGTCCGGAAGGCGTCGTTGATCTCGTCGACCGAGGTGGGCCGGGAGACGTCGGCCGTGAAGTCGACGACGCTGACGGTGGGCGTCGGGACCCGCAGGCTGAACCCGTCGAACTTGCCCTTGAGGTCCGGGATCACGAGGGCCAGGGCCTTGGCCGCGCCCGTCGTCGTCGGGATGATGTTCTGGCCGGCCGACCGGGCGCGCCGCGGATCCTTGTGGGCAACGTCGAGGATCCGCTGGTCGTTCGTGTACGAGTGGATCGTGTTCATCAGCCCGCGCTCGATCGTCAGCAGATCGTGGACGACCTTCGCGGCGGGCGCGAGGCAGTTCGTCGTGCAGCTCGCGTTGCTGATGATGTCGTGCTTCGCGGGATCGTAGCGATCCTCGTTCACGCCGAGGACGATGGTGATGTCCTCGCCCTTCGCCGGAGCGCTGATGACCACCTTCTTCGCACCGGCGTCGAGGTGGGCCTTCGCCTTCTCCGCGTCGGTGAAGATCCCGGTCGACTCGAGGACGATGTCGACGCCGAGCGCGCCCCACGGCAGCGCCGCGGGGTCCTTCTCCTTGAGGACCTTGATCTCGCGACCGTCGATGATCAGCGCGTCATCGGTGTGATCGACGGTGCCCGGGTAGGCGCCATACGTCGAGTCGTGCTTGAACAGCAGGGCATTCAGCGACGTTTCGACGAGGTCGTTGACCGCAACGACCTCGACGTCCGGCGTGCGCTCGAGGAGCGCCTTGAGCGACTGACGTCCGATCCGGCCGAAGCCGTTGATGCCGACCCGCACTGCCATCGTCCTGTCCTCCGCGAGCGCGGGCAGCCGCCCGCTGGGGGTCGTCGATCGGCCCTCGATGGACCGGGGCACCGGGCGCCCGAACCGGGCACGCGCGAGTGCCTCGCCGTGATCGTCCCATCGTATCGCCTCGCACCGGCAGCGCCGATCGGCACGAGGGCCCGGGAGCGTTGCGGATCAGTTGCCTCGGGCGGGCGGCCAGGCCCGGGTTCTCGGCCCAGCGACTCCGGGCGGACGCGGTGGCGGTCCGCGGTCCGCGGTCCGCGCTCCGCGAATCGAGCGGCCCCCGCCGTTGCCGGCGGGGGCCGCATCTGCTGCGAACTCAGGTCGGCGTCAGCCGCCGATCTTGAACACCTTGCCGCCGCACTTCGGGCACGTGCCCTGGAGCGCCGGCTTGCCGTTCTTCATGGTGATGCGCTGCGGGTTCTGGACTTCGACCTTCATCTTGTCCTTGACGCAGTAGGCTTCGGCCATTGGAGCGGGCTCCTCCTCGGTTCAGCGTGGCGTCACGGGAACCCTCGTCCCGTGTCCGCTTCTCACGTTCAATTCCAGAGGGACGGCCGCCAGCGGTCCGTCCCGGCTGCACGCTTCTGGCGATCCATCTCGGCGAGGATCAGGAGCGCCTCGAGCCCCGTCTCCACGCACGCGGCCTCTGCAGCGTCTTTCGCGGCTCCCTCGACGAAGTCCCCGGTCGTTCGTTGCGCATAGACCGCGCAGACAACGCCGGCCCGACATCGGGCGAGCGACGAGAGCACCAGCAGGGCTGACGCCTCCATCTCGAAGTTCATGACGCGCTGGCGCGCCATCTCCTCCGCCAGGTCAGGGTAACGGATGGGCAACTGCGGGATGGGGCGCCCTTGCGCCCCGAAGAATCCCGGTGCCGTCGCCGTCAACCCGACGTGGGTCCGGTGACCGAGCCGTTCGCCTGCCTCGATGAGCGCCACGACCGCCTCGTAATCGGCGACCGCCGGGTACCCATCATGGACGAAGTAGCTCGTGGTCGACTCGAGCCGGACCGCGCCGGTCGAGACGATGAGGTCCCCGAGCGCGACCCCGGGCTGGAGCGCGCCGCAGGACCCGACCCGGATGAAGGTGGGTCGCTCCGTGATTGCCAGGATCTCCGCCACCGTGATCTCGACGTTGTCCGTGCCGATGCCGGTCGAGACGACCGAGACCCGGATGTCGCGATACGTCCCGGTCACGGAAGCGAACTCTCGGTGTCGATGCTCGACCTCGAGGTGATCGAGGCGGGCGGCGATCCGGGAAGTTCGATCCGGGTCCCCGGGGAGGAGGATGTACTCGGCCAGGTCACCCGGTCCGAGTCCGATGTGGTATTGCCGTTCTCCGGTGGGGAGGGCTACGCGGGGATCCGCGTTCGGCAAGACCTCGTCCCTCACTCTGGCGTGCTTCGCTGGCGCGAAACTCGGCCGAGGATAGTCCGGCCCTCTTTCGAGCGTCAAGCACGGCCACGCACGATTCACGCTCAGGCGACGGGCCGGGAGGCGCCCTCACCGGGCGTCCGCCGGGCCGCCGGTCGGGCCGATGGCCGGACCGGCCGGGTGGACGGCGGCCGCGATCGGCGGCGCCCCGAAGGCCGCGCCACCCGCCGGCTGGCTCCCGGCGGTCCCCACGAGCTCGTCCAGCCGCCGGGCGATCCGGGCCGCGATCCGGCGCTGGGTCCGATGCCGCCGGAGGAGGGTCACACCAAGCGACGCGAGCCCGATCAGCCCGATCCCGGCGGCGCCGGCCTCGGGAACGGCCGGCTCGGCCAGCCCGGCGACCACGGTGGGAAGGCCGGACGCGGTCGGCCCACTCGCGTCCGGCGTTCCGGAGCCGCCCGCTGAGGCGTCGCCTGACGCCTCGGCCGTCGGATCGCCGGCGAGCACGACCGCGGCGGCGTCATCGATCGTGACCGCGGCCGACCCGTCGGCGAGACGCTCGACGCGACCGGTGAGGCTGACCGCGTCGCCTTCGACGATCGTCGGGGCGAGCCCGACGGCTGACCCGCGGAGGACGACCTGCTCGACCGACGTGCCGTCGTCGAGGTCGAACCCGTCGGTCCGCGTACCGGCGACGAGGCCGCCGACGCGGACCATCTGCCCCACGTGGTCGTTGATCGCGACGAGGTCGATGTCGACGGGCAAGCCGTCGCCGCCGGCAGCGGACGAGGAGCTCGCGCCGCCCGCGACCGGACCACTGCCCGTCGCTGCGCGCGTCGTCGTTCCGATTGCCGAGCCGCCGGCGCCACGACCCGCATCGTCCGCGGGCCCGCCGAGCGTCAGGTCCCCGGCCGACCTCGGGATGACGGCGAACCGCCGGTCGCTTGCGGATGGATACGGACGTCGGACGATGCCGACCACCGTCGCGGTCCGGCCCTTGACGATCGCCGAGCTCGGGATCGCCGCGCCCGCAAGGCCCAGGATCGGCACGCGAACTCCGGCCACGAGCAGCTCTGCCTGCCAGCGCTCGCCGGAGCGATGGACGTCGACGATGTCGCCGCGGACGCGCACAACCCGCCACTCGTGAGCAACGGAGGGTGCCGTCCTCAGCTCAACGGCGTTGACCGAGGCGTGCCCGAGCACGGCCATCGCGTCCGCCTTGAGACGGGGCGCGCCGTAGGCCCGTCCGACCTCGCCGTGGACTCGGACGCGCGCACCGACGCTTGGCGACGTCGTGTGGGCGGGCAGGAGGACCTCGATCGCGCCCGAGGGTTCCTCGACCACGATTCGCCGTGCGGTGGCGTCCAGGAGGGTCGATTTGACCGTGACGACGGCTTCGACCGTGACCGCGCCGGAGCCGGCTGCGATCGCGGCGGCGATCGAGACGACGGAACCCGGCGGCGGGGTCGACGTCGGCGCGGACGACGGCGCAGGCCGTGACGTCGAGGCGAGCGGCCCGGATGGAGTCGGGGCCGGCGTCGGCGGTCCGCCCGGCAAGCGGATGATGTCCGCCGAATCGCGGGCCCACACCCGGAACCCGTCCGCGGCGCCCTTCCGCGAGGCTCGCTGACCGACGACGCCGGTCACCCGCAGCCGATCGCCGGCGCCGATCATCGCCGCGCTGACGCCGGAGGACCCGTCCATCGCGACCTTGATCGTCCCGCCGGTCGCCGAGAGGTCGACGCTCAGGTCGCCGCTCGTCGATTTCACCGGCTTCGTCGCGGCCGTGCCCGTCACGGTCACGAGCCGAGCCTCTACCCCGTCGCCGATGGCGGTCGCGTCGACAGTGACGGGTGCCGGGAGCGCGAACGCACCGAGCATCGAGATCGCGCTGACACTGCGGAGCTCGAGCTGACCGTATGGGTCGGCGAGGACGCCGGTGACGGCGACGCGCATCCCGCGCCCCGGCCGTGGGTCCGAGTCCTCGAGCCGGACCGCGATGCCCGCCGTGTCGTCCTGGATCGCGATGAGGGGCGGCGTCCCCAGGCGTCCGGCCTCCGCGGTGACCACGCCGACGACGGAAACCTTCGCACCAACTGGCCGAAGGCGGGCGACGGCGATCGAGATCGGCGACGGCGGGGTCGCCGATGGCGTTGCCGAAGGGGTTGGAGGCGCGCTCGGGGACGCCGAAGGCGTGGGCGTGGCGGAGGGGGTCGGCGTCGGGGTCGGCACCGATGAGGGAGTCGGGGTCGGGAGCACCGACGGCGTGGGTGCGGACGACGACGGGATCGGCGTCGGCGTTCCGGACGGAGTCGGAGTCGGCGACGGAGTCGGAGTCGGAGTCGGAACCGGAG
>JBPYEM010000108.1:0-20473 GCA_051985205.1 Candidatus Limnocylindrales bacterium
CCGCACGAATCGTCACCCGCAATGCCCGCTCGATCGCCGCGAGCCCTGCCGAGTGTTCCGAGAGCAGCTGCTCGACGTCCGTCTCGACGGCCGGATCAGGCATCCGCGACCACGATGTTCACGAGCCGGCCGCCACCCGCCTGGACGACCCGGAGCGGCTCGCGTCCCGCCAGGATTGACTGGACGCGGTCGCTCGCGAGCGCAGCCCGCTCCAGGTCCGGCGCCGTGATGTCGGCGGCCACGACGATCCGGTCGCGGAGCTTGCCGTTGATCTGGACCGGCACCTCGCGTGTCGCCTCGACCACGGCGGACGCATCGACCTCCGGCCACGTTTCCGTGTGGATGGACGACCACGTCTGGCCGGCGGCCGCCAGCCGCCGGGACCAGAGCTCCTCGGTGACGTGCGGCGCGGCCGGGGCGAGCATCAGCAGGGCCAGACGGACCGCCTCATCCCATTCCGGTGAGCCGGCGACGGCCGACCCGCGGTAGCGCATGAGCAGGTTCGCCAGCTCCATCAGCTTCGCGATCAGCGTGTTGAAGTGGAACGCTTCGTAGTCCGCCGTCACGTCCCTGAGCGTCCGATGGGCGGCGTGGCGGATCGCCGCCCGGGTGGTCGCCTCGTCCTCGCCGGCCGGGAGCGTCCCCGCATCCGGATCGCCCGGCTCCCGGCCGTGCGGATCGAGCGTGATCGTCCAGAGCCGGTTCAGGAAGCGGTGCACGCCCCCGATCCCGGTCGGGCTCCACGGACCGCCCTGATCCCACGGCCCCATGAACATCAGGAACAGCCGGACCGTGTCGGCGCCGTAGCGGGCGACGAGGTCGTCCGGGTCGACCGTGTTCCCTCGCGACTTCGACATCCGCTCGCCGTCCATGCCCAGGATCTGGCCCTGGTTGAACAGGCGGCGGAACGGCTCGTCCTGTTCCACGAGGCCGATGTCCCGCATCATCTTCGTGAACTCACGGGCGTAGAGCAGATGCATGACCGCATGCTCGGCGCCGCCCGTGTACTGGTCGACGGGCGTCCAGCGCGCGACCAGCGCCCGATCGATCGGACCGCCCGTCTTCTCCGGCGACAGGTAGCGATACCAGTACCAGGCCGAGTCGATGAACGTGTCCATCGTGTCGGTCTCGCGCTTCGCCGGACCGCCGCACTTCGGGCACTCGACGTTCAGGAACGCCTCGTCCCGCGTCAGCGGGTTCACGCCGACTCCGGCGTAGTCGACCGTGTCGGGCAGCCGGACCGGCAGGTCTTCCTCCGGCACGGGGACGATCCCGTCGTTCGGGCAGTAGATCACCGGGATCTGCGTCCCACAGTAGCGCTGGCGGCTGATCAGCCAATCCCGCAGCCGGTACGTCACGGACGCCTTGCCCTTGCCCTCCGCCTCGAGGGCGCCGACGATCGCGGCCCCACCCTCGTCCGCCGGCAGCCCCGTGTACGGGCCGCTGTTCACGAGCCGCTCGTCCGCCGAATGGGCGATGTACGCGCCCTCGGTCAGGTCGCGGTTCTCGTCACCCGGCGCGGCGACGACTCGCCGGATCGGCAACCCGTGCTTCACGGCGAACGCGTAGTCGCGCTCGTCGTGGGCGGGGACGGCCATGATCGCGCCCGTCCCGTACCCGCCCAGGACGTAGTCCGCCACGAAGATCGGGATCCGCTCGCCGTTGACCGGGTTGATCGCATCGGCCCCGATCGCGACGCCCGTCTTCTCCCGGTCGGTCGACAGGCGGTCGATCTCCGTCCGTGCCTCTGCCTGGGCGACGTAGGCGTCGACCTGCGCACGGCGGTCGGGGGCGGTCAGCGTGGGGACCAGCGGATGCTCGGGCGCGAGGACCATGAACGTCGCGCCGAAGAGCGTGTCCGGCCGGGTCGTGAAGACCCGCAGCTCCTCGCCGCCCCCGTGGTGGCCGGCTGGCGCCGTCGAGAAGGCGATCTCGCCGCCCTCGCTGCGGCCGATCCAGTTCGTCTGCATCACCCGGATCGGCTCCGGGAAGTCGATCCCCGAGAAGTCGAGCAGCTCGTCGGCGTACTTCGTGACGCGCAGGTACCACTGCGGCAGGTCGCGCTTCTCGACCTTCGCCCCGCACCGCCAGCAGTGCCGGTCCGCGCCTTCGACCTGCTCCCGGGCGAGCGTGCCGTCGTTCGGACACCAGTCGACGGGCGACGTCCTGCGGTACGCGAGGCCCGCCTCCAGGAACTTCAGGAAGAACCACTGGTTCCAGCGGTAGTACATCGGGTCCGCCGTCACGACCTCGGCGTCCCAGTCGAACACGGCGCCCATCGACCGCAGCTGGCGCCGCATGTTGTCGATGTTGGACATCGTCCAGTCCCGGGGGTTGATGCGGTTCTTGATCGCCGCGTTCTCCGCCGGCAGGCCGAACGCATCGAAGCCGATCGGCAGGAAGACGTTCTCGCCGTGCATCCGGTGGAAGCGCGCGATCGCGTCGGTCGGGGTCTTGATGTACCAGTGGCCGATGTGCAGGTCGCCCGACGGATAGGGGTACATCGTGAGCAGGTAGAACTTCGGCCGCGACGTGTCGTGGAGGTCCGTCCGGTACAGCCCGAGCTCCTCCCACCGCCGCTGCCAGCGCGGCTCGATCTCGGTCGGGTCGTAGCGCTCGATCCGGTGTCGTCCGCCCGTGGCGGGGACGTCGCCGGTCTCGCTCGGTTCGGTCGTCTGGGTCATCGGTCGTGGGCTCCTGCCGGCCGCTGCTGCGGCGCTCCTGCGGCGTGGGCATGGGTGGAGGTGGCGGGTAGAAAAAGACCCCGCGCCGCCCGGCGAGGGGTCACAGGATAGCCGCCCACGCGGGGTGGGTCGGCTATCGAAGGAGGAGCAGCTGCGCGAACGGTCGGGTCATCGTCCTGTGTCGTGGTGGAGCTAAGGGGATTCGAACCCCTGACCTTCTGAATGCCATTCAGACGCTCTCCCAGCTGAGCTATAGCCCCACGCCGGAGCCGGAACGATAGCACACGCCCCCGGCGGATCCGGCCGCCCGGACGTCGCCGCTCGATGGCACCGCCGGGGACGCGACGACGGCGAGCGCCCGCCGCGACCAGGTCCCGGCGCCGAGCAGGACCCTGTTCGCCACCGGACCCGACCACAGCCACCCGGACCCGAGCATCGCCGAGGTGCGTCGGCGCAACGAGGTACCAGGACCTTCGCGCTATCCTCTGACCTCCAGCGCACGGTGTCCGTCAGGCCGCCTCGCAGGACCGGTTCCAGGCCCGACAGGTGACCAGGGGAGGTCGTTGATGTCGCTGCTCCGACGGGTGGAGCGGGCGCAGCAGGCAGCCGAGCTCGCGCAGCAGGCCGCTGCCGGAGGCACGTCGTCCCGTCCGCTCGTCCCCGTCATGGCGCCGGCGGTCCGCCCGCCGGAAGGCGCCGGCCAGGGTTCCCCGACGCCCGTTCCGGTCCTCGGCGCGATCTCCCGCAGCCCGGCCCGCGAGGACCTGATCCGGGAGATCCGGATGAAGCTGCAGGCCGAGGTCGTCAACGCGTTCGACAGCCTGCTCGACATCAAGCCGGCGGAGGTCCGGGAGCGGATCGAGGCGATCGTCGACCGGACGATCACGGCGAACGGCTTCGCGGTGACCCGGGACGAGCGCGTCCGCCTGATCGACGAGATGTCGAACGACGTCACCGGCTTCGGCCCGCTCGAGCCGCTGCTCAAGGACGAGACGATCACCGAGGTGATGGTCAACGGTCCCCGCAACATCTACATCGAGCGGAACGGCAAGATCCACAAGGTCGAGTCGGCGTTCCTCAACGACGAGCATGTGATGCGGGTCATCGACCGGATCATCACGCCGATGGGCCGCCGGATCGACGAGACCAGCCCGCGCGTCGACGCCCGGCTGCCCGACGGCTCGCGCGTCAACGCGATCGTGGAGCCGCTGTCGCTCGTCGGGCCCGTGATCACGGTCCGGAAGTTCGCCGCGAAGCCATACACCGTCGACGACCTGATCCGGTTCGGCACCGCGACGCCCGAGATGTTCGAGTTCCTCCGGGCGTGCATCGAAGCCCGGCTGAACCTCTTCGTCTCCGGCGGCACCGGGTCCGGCAAGACGACGACCCTCAACGTCCTCTCCTCGTTCATCCCCAACGACGAGCGGATCGTGACGATCGAGGACGCCGCCGAGCTGCAGCTCCGCCAGGAGCATGTCATCACCCTGGAGTCGCGGCCCCCCAACCTGGAGGGCGAGGGCGAGATCACGATCCGGCAGCTGCTCCGCAACGCGATGCACATGCGGCCCGACCGGATCATCGTCGGCGAGTGCCGCGCCGGCGAGGCGCTGGACATGCTCCAGGCGATGACGACCGGTCACGACGGCTCGCTCTCGACCGGTCACGCGAACAGCCCGAACGACATGCTCCGGCGGCTCGAGACGATGGTCCTGATGACGGGCTATCAGCTGCCGCTCCGCGCGATCCGCGAACAGATCGCCTCGGCCGTCGACCTCATCGTCCACACCGCCCGGCTCCAGGACGGCACGCGCAAGGTCGTCAACATCACCGAGGTCTACGGGATCGAGGACGACGAGATCCTGACCCAGGACATCTTCGTGTTCGAGCAGACCGCCGTCGTCGACGGCAGGATCCAGGGCGAGCTCCGGCCGACCGGCGTCCGGCCCACGTTCATGGGCCAGTTCGAGAAGAACGGCGTGAAGCTGCCGCCCGGCGACTTCGGTATCCCCGCCGAGGACAGGACGAAGCCGGGTGGTGCGCCGCAGCCGCTCAAGACGCGCTGGGGCGCGAGCGAGCGACCGGCCGCGACCGACGCCGCGGGTGTGCCGCTCGGCCTCGGCCGGGCCGTGACGGCCGGCGGTATGGTCTACGTCAACTCGATCGGTCCGGTGGACCCGAAGTCCGGCCAGGTGATGAGCGGTCAGGTCAAGGACCAGACCCGGCAGTGCATGGCCAACCTGAAGGCCAAGCTGGAATCCGTCGGCAGCTCCCTGGACAAGGTCGTCTGGGCGAACTGGTCGCTCCGCGATCCGTCCGAGTTCGACGCCTTCAACGAGGAGTGGGTCCGGTGGTTCCCGCTCGACGCGCCGGTCGGGCAGGGCACGCTGATGCCGCCCCAGCAGCGGCGGGCCGGGTTCCGGGTCTCGATCGGGGTCATCGCCGAGGCCTAGGGCAACGGGAACGATCCCAGCCCGGGCAGCTGTCCCGCGCCGGGAATGCCCGAGGCCGGCACGCCGTTCGGGACCAGGCTCTTGAGGTCCTTCGGCAGCAGCGGCCCGAGGATCGCCAGCACGAACGGGACGACGGTGTCGCGCAGCAGGTGCACCGTCGTCGAGGCGTTGAATGCCTTCGCGAGGTCCTTCAGGGCGCCGGGCGGCGCGGTCGCGTTGCCCGTCGACGTCCCGAAGTAGGCATCCAGGATCACGATCGCGACCGACAGGATCAGGACCGCCTCCACCGCGCCGGCGATCGCCCCAAGCAGCGCGTCGACCTGCTTCGTCACGCCCGTCATCGAGATCCGCGAGAGCGTCTTCGCGCTGACGAGATGCAGCAACCCGAGCACGGCCGGGAACGCGATCGTGTAGCCGACGAGGTCGGCGTACTCGGGTGGGATGTCCTTGAAGAAGGTCCGGGCGATCGCCCCGATCGGGTAGCGGAGGTAGGCACCGACGCCGAACGAGATCAGGGTGAAGCCGATGCCGATGAGGCGACGGAGGAAGCCCGTCCGCCAGCCGGCGAAGATCATCGCGGCGATGAATCCGACCAGGATCGCGTCCATGAGCTTCCTTCGACGATTCGCCGATCCGCCGACGGCGCGGCCGGCACCGGCGCGGACGATACATCGGCGCCGGCCCGCCGGACTGTGGCACCCTGTCGGCGATGCGGTTCCGGTCGACC
The DNA here is from genome assembly GCA_051985205.1 of Candidatus Limnocylindrales bacterium. Classification (GTDB taxonomy): domain Bacteria; phylum Chloroflexota; class Limnocylindria; order Limnocylindrales; family CSP1-4; genus CF-46. The sequence continues at coordinate 5,862 of JBPYEM010000108.1, forward strand.
CTCCTGCAGTCGGGTGTCAGTGCGACGGGCCTGCCGGTCCCTCCCGAGGTGCTCGCCGGTCTCGCCGCAGGCAAGGCACCGAAGGTCGCGATCACGATCAACGGTCACACCTGGCGGACGAGCATCGCGACGGTCAACGGCCAGTCGATGATCGGCGTCCCGGAGACGGTTCGCTCCGTGATCGGCGTGAAGGGCGGCGACGAGGTCGAGGCGGGCGTCATCGTCGACACTGCCCCGCGGTCCGTCGAGGTGCCGCCGGACCTCGCGGCGGCGCTCGACGCGGAGCCCGCGGCACGGCGCACGTTCGACGGACTCTCCTACAGCAACCAGCGCTTCTGGGTCGAGCCGATCGTCGCCGCCAAGGCGCCCGAGACGCGGGCACGACGCATCGAGAAGGCGATCGCCACCCTCCGCGAGGGCCGGCCACGCTGACGGAGCGGCCGGAGCCCGCCGTCCGCCCCGCGGGCTCGCTGTTCGCCTACGTCGTCCGCCACTCGAGCCGGTCGCGACACCTCCGGATCACGATCGATCCCGACCGCGGGCTCGTCGTGAGCCTGCCGCCGCCGACCCGCCGCGGCTGGGCGCATCCCGAGGCACGGATCCACGCGTTCCTTCGCGAGCGCGAACGCTGGATCCGGCGACATCTGGACCGCCAGGCTCGGCAGCGGGCGGAGCTGGCGGCTCGCGGCGGGCTTCGTGACGGCGCGAGCGTCCGCTTCCGTGGCGAGCTCCACACGCTCCGCGTCGCCGAGGTTCCGGCGGCCCGCTCCACGGTCGGCCGGGTCGTCACGCCGGCCGGGTTCGAGCTGCACGTGCACCTCGGCACCCGCGATCGCTCCTCCCCGGAACGCGTGCTCGAGCGCTGGTTCCGTGATCAGGCCCGCCTCGCGATCGAGGCGACCGTCGCGGATCACGCGGCTCAGCTCGGTGTCCGGCCGGCCGCGGTCTCGATCCGTGACCCGCGGACGCGGTGGGGCAGCGCCTCGCGACAGGGTCGTCTGATGCTGAGCTGGCGGCTCGTCCTCGCTCCGCCGGAGGCGCTCGAGACGGTCGTGGTCCACGAGCTTGCCCACCTGCGCGTCTTCGGCCACGGCCCCCGGTTCTGGGCGGTCGTTGCATCGCGACGGCCGGATCATCTGGCCTGGCGACGCTGGCTCCGATCCCACTCCCTGGAGCTGCATGCCGCGCTCGACGTCTACGGCGATCCCAACGCCGGTGAGCCGGAGCTGGCAACCGCCGCCGACGGAGCGGGCTCAGCCGGCTGACGCTCGGCGCTCGACGGCCGCCGCGATCTCTGCGGCCACGGAATCGATCGAACGATCGTCCACGTCGACGATCTGATCGGCCACGTCCTCGTAGCGCGGGGCTCGCTCTGCCGCGAGCCGGGCGAGCCAGTCCTCGTCGATGGCGTCGGAACGCCGGCCGCGGCCCTCGCCGATCCGGCGATGGAGCGTCGACGGCCGGGCGCGCAGCCACACGACGTGTCCGGCTTCGCGGACCCGCGCCCGAAGCTCGTCGTCATCCACGACCGAACCGGCGACGGTCACGATGGCCCGCGCTGGCCCGTGCTCGATCGCATCCTCGATCGCCTCGCGCTCGGCTGCGTGGAGGGCGTCTTCGCCGTCCTCTCGGAAGATCGTGGGGCCGTCCCGTCCGCGAAGCGCGCGGATCTGCGCGTCGTTGTCGAGCAACGGCCAGCCGAGTCGCTCGGCGAGGCGTCTGGCAACCGTCGTCTTGCCGGCCCCCATCATCCCGACGAGCAAGAGGCGCTCGTGTCGGTTACTCATCCGCGCATTCTCGCCGCCGCCACGAGCGGATCGGGCGGTCTCAGCGGGCGGTGGCAGTGGGTCCGGAGTTGGATGAGCTCGCAGCCGCCGCCGGCACCGCCAGGGCGATGACCCCGCACACGATCCCGGCCATCGCGACGACGATGCGCACGGCATCGCTGACGCCGAACCCCTCGACGCCATCGAAGCTCACCGCGCCGGCGCCCGTGAGACCCAGGGCCAACGCGGCACCACCCAGGGCCAGCGGGAACTCGATCCCACTCGACTTGTTCCAGAACCCGTTGGGGCTGTGGACCTTGACGATGATCACGGTCGACTGGGCGACGAGGAACGCGGCCGCGAACGGGGTGAAGGCACCGAGGGCGAGGAACAGGCCACCCACGAGCTCCGCGGCAATGGAGATGGCGGCGAACAGCCCGGCGGGTCGGAAGCCCATCCGGCCGATAGCGTTCTGCCAGCCGTCCCAGCCCGGTCCCGCCCACCAGCCGAATGCCTTCTGGGCGCCGTGGGCGGCGAAGGTGAGACCCACGACGAGGCGGATGAGGAGCAGGCCGAGATCGACGGCGGTCATCCGGGAATCGTGGGCCGCTTCGCGATGCGGCGGACCGGCGACCGCCTCCACCGCGGTTGAGGCTGCGTTACAGCCCGCGTCGGGCGGGTTGCGGCGACGTCTGCGCCATCGGCGAGGCCGGGACTGGGGAAGGTGGTGGAGATGAGGGGACTCGAACCCCTGACCCCCGCGATGCGAACGCGGTGCTCTCCCAGCTGAGCTACATCCCCACGGCCGGGTGCCGCCACCGTGCTGCGAGGCAGGGTCGACGGGTCCCGAAGTGTAGCACGGGCCCTCCGCGGCTCCGGCTGCCCGGTAGGCTCCGGCGGATGTCGATCGGACTCGCTCTCGGCCTCGTCGCCGCCCTCTGTTGGGGCTCGACGGACGTCACGGCGGCGTTCGCCGGGCGGCGTCTCGGGAGCCTCGGCGTCGCCGCCGCGCTGCAGCTCACGAGCGGGATCGCCATCGTGGCGATCGCCCTGTCCCAGGGCGCCGGGATGCCGTCGAAGCCCGACGACCTCGTCGTTTCGCTCGTCAATGGCGCGGTCGCGTCGATCGCCTATCTGTCGTTCTTCACGGCCCTGCGCATCGGGCCGGTCTCGGTCATCAGCCCGGTCGTGGCCGCGTACGGCGGGTTGACCGTCGTCCTGGCGGTGCTCATCCGGGGCGAGACGCTCGCGCCGCTCCAGGCGCTCGGGGCCGGGCTCGCGACGCTCGGGGTGATTCTCACCGGGGTCGTATCGGACGGCGGCCTGCGGGGGGCACGCCTGGTCGGTCGCGGGATCCCGTTCGCGGTCATCGCCCTGGTCTGCTTCGCGATCCTGACGATCGGCCTCTCGGCACCCATCCGGAGCGCCGGCTGGCTGCCCGTCCTGCTCGCCTCGCGGTCGGCCAATGCGGCCACGATCTGGCTCGTGTTCGCGGGCGTCGTCGCGAGCCGGTCGCCGCGGCTCGAGGCGCTGCTGCGGCCTGCGGAAGGTCGCCGGCCGATCAGCTTCCGGGCGGCGATCGCGGTCGCGATCCTGGGCGGGCTGCTGGACATCACCGGCTTCGTCGCGTTCGCCAACGGCCTCGCCCAGGCACCCACCTGGATCGTGGGGCTGGCGAGCTCGTTCGGGCCGGTCGTGGCGGTCATCGTGGCGGTCGTCGGGTGGGGCGAGCGCCTCCGGCTGAACCAGTGGGTGGGATTGGCGGGGATCGCAGCGGGTCTGGTCGCGGTCGCTCTTCCCTAGCAGAACCTGCTCACGGACCATTGACGATACCGAACGGATGTTCGATACTGGACGTCCGATGGCCAGCCTCTCCCCGGACGTCTCGGCGGCTCTGGCGTCCCTCCAGACGCGGTGGGGTGCCGCAGCTCCGCGGGTGATCGGGGCGCTGGCCACGGCACCGCTCCCGGCGGAGCCGCTCGACGACCCATCGGAGCTCGCTCCTCCCGCAGATGAGCCCCGAACCGGCGTCGAGCGGGTCGTCCGGACGGGCTTCCCGGAGCTGGATGCGATCATCGGTCCCGGCGGCCTGCCGCGGAACGCGAGCGTCGCCGTGCGCGGCGCCGCCAGCTCTGGCGCGACGACCCTCGCCCTCCGCCTCGTCGCGGAGGCCCAGGCGGACGGAGCGATCGTCGCCTGGCTGGATCTCGCCCGGGCACTCGACCCGGTGGAGGCCGTCGCTCGCGGCGTCCATCTGGACTGGCTCGTCGTCCTGACCCCGGAGGGCCTCGACGAGGGCCTCTCGATCGCCGGGATGCTGCTGGCCGCCCGGTCCGTCGACGTCCTCGTGATCGACCTGCCGCCGCGTCCCAATGCCGGGACGACGCCGGCGAAGGTTGCCGAACGGCTGCGACGCCTCGCGGCCCTGGCGCGGCGGGCGGAGACGCTCTTCGTCGCCCTCGAGCCGCCGGGCCTCGCGTCCGGTCTCGCGACCGCCGTGGCGGAGTCGACCGGGCTTCGGCTGGAGCTCAGCCGCACGACCTGGATCCGGCTGGGTCGCGACGTCGTCGGCCAGCGCACGGAGGCACTCGTTGCCCGGAGCCGCTACGGCCCGCCGGGCCGGCGGGCGGAGCTCCGGATCCTCTACGCCGAGGGCGGGGAGCGCGATCGCTGCCTCCGCCGCCCGGATCTCCTCCGCGACGACCCGCCGGCTCGTTCCGCCGAGCGCGTCGCTGCTGCTGCCGCCCCCACCGGCCTTCTCGATCGACGGAACCCGACCGATGCGACTCCTCCACCTCTACTGGCCGCACCTCCCGATCCGGCTGGCCCGCGCCCGCCACTCCGACTCGTTCCCAACGGACCGTCCGGTCGTCCTCGGCGGGCAGCCCTGGACCGACGGGACGGTGATCGACGCCGATCCGGCGGCGCGGGCGCTCGGGGTCCGGCGCGGGATCCCGCTCGGGAGCGCACACCGGCTCGCCCCTGACGCCGTCTTCCTGGACCCGGAGCCGGACGCCGACGCCGAGGCGGTCGAAACGGCCTTCGAGACGCTGGCTCGGTTCAGCCCCGGGCTCGCGGGCGCGGCCGACCACACCGACCCGGGGTTCGGGCTGATCGAGCTCCAGGCCGACGGCCTGGACCGGCTGTGGGGACCGGAGCCGGTGCTCGTGGACCGGTTGCTCCACGCCCTCGACGGGGGACTGCCCGGCGCCCCGCGGCCGGGGATCGCGGGGACCCGATTCAGCGCGACCGTCGCGGCCGGGCACACGGAGCCGCGGGTGCTTCGGTCGGTCGAGCCCGGTGGCGATGGTCGCTTCCTCGCTCCGCTTCCGTCGTCGCTCCTCTCGCCCGATTCGGACGTTCGGGCCCGCCTCGCCCGGTTCGGCCTGCGCCGGATCGGTCAGGTCGCGGAGCTGCCGCGCTCGGCGCTGGTCGCCCGGTTCGGTGACGAGGGCGAGCGGCTTCATGCCCGATCGCGTGGCGAGGAGCTGGAGCCGTTCCAGCCGCGGCGCGCTCCGGAGCGGCTCACCCTGGCGCTCCCGATCGACCCGCCCGTCGCCGAGACGGAGTCGCTCCGGTTCGTCCTCCATCGCCTCGCGACGGCACTCGCGGCCCAGATCGACGCCCGCGGGATGGCCGCCGCGAAGGCTCATCTCCGCCTGACGCTCGATCTCGCGTTCTCTCGGCCGGGAACACCGGGCGGCCTCGCCGTCGAGCAGCGCTTCCCGGAGCCGACCGCGGACCCGGACGCGATCGAGCGGCTCCTCCTCGCTCGTCTCGAGCGGACGCCGCCACCGGCGCCGGTCGAACGGATCGAGCTGGAGCTGGCAGGGGTCGAGGCAGCCGTCGGTCAGCAGCTGCCGCTGTTCGTCCCCCAGGCTGCGCGGACGGCCCGGCTCGGCTGGCAGCTGGCGCGGCTCGCCCTCACCTTCGGGGAGGATCGGGTCCGTCGGGTGGCGATCGCGGATCCCGAGGCGCCGCTCCCGGAGCACCGCTGGAGCTGGCGGACGTGACCCGCCCGGCCGGCCGGTGACGCGCCTCCTTCGCGAGCACCCGGAGATCGGCGTCGAGCTCGACGACGCCGGCCGTCTGATCGCGATCGCGTGGAACGGCCAGCGCGAGCCGGTCGAGGTCTGCAACCGCTGGCGCGTCGCCGAATCGTGGTGGCGGGAACCGATCGAGCGCGACTACTGCAAGGTCGTGGGGCGGCGCTGGCTCGCGCTCGTCTACCACGATCTCGTCGCCGGGACGTGGCACCTCGAGCGGCTGTACGACTGAGCCGATCGACCCCCGACCGGCCCACCTCCACGGAGAGCGGGTCAGCCGCCGCCGCAACCCTCGGCGAACGCGGAGACATGCGTGGCCGCGATGAGGAGTAGCCCCAGACCGACGAGCCCGATCAGGACGACCCCGAGCCGGAGGCGGTCAGCGGTCGTGCCAGGCGCATCCTCGCTGAGCGACCCCTGCACGTCGGTCGGCGTCGTGTCCGTCACGCGATCGGGCCACCCAGCGCGAGGGTCAAGGCCAGGAGGAGCGCGAAGAGAGCCACCACGAAGGCGACGGTCTGGACGTCGTTGGAGCGCGTGGTTCGGTGCTGCACGCCATCACCCCAGGATCAGGCCGGTCCCCTGCCGGCGAGTCGAACGGTAGACGTCGACCGTTCACGGGCCGTTACGCGAGATCAGCGGGACGTTGCGAAATCCGGTGAACGACACGTCGCCGGCTTGGCCGGCGGGCAGACGCTGCTGGGGAGCAGGTGCCGTCAGGGATGCGACGAGAACCGTGATGCGTCGGGACGAGAACGGTCGTCGGAGGTCGGGCGCCCGCGGTCGTGCGGGCTCTGACGTGCGCCGATCTGGTCTCCCGTGCGATCAGGTGAAGGGGCAGGCGGCGCCATAGTAGATCAGGGCGCCGCCCGCGTCCGAACCGGGACTGTTGGGGGTGAACTGTGCCTCTGCCTTGCAGCCGCTCGCCGCGCCGGTTGCATCGACCACGACCGTGCCGTCCTCGAGGGTCGAGCCGACGTCCACCTTCCAGCCCCGGGCGACGAGCTCGTCCCGGAGAAATCGGGCGAGGTCCTCGGGTTTCCCGTGGAGGACGAGGTGGGCGCTCGCGTCGGAGCCGACTTCGCTTTCGGATTGCCCCGGAAAGGTCGGCCAGCTTGGTGGGAGGGCGTCCCAGACCCGACCGAACGCGGTCTCGGTGGTCGCCGGCAAGGTCATCCTCGGGGTCGGGCTGGGGCCGCCGGGAACCGGGGTGAGCGACGGCGCCGCGGACGACGGAGTGGCGCTCACGGCCGTCGACGCGGATGGCGACGACGACACCTCCGATGTCGCGGGCGACGTTGCCGGAGAAGCCGGCGTCGCGCCGCAGGCGGTGACGAGGACCGAAACGGTCACCATCCACGCCGGGCCGAGGATGCGAGCCGGGTGGCGGCGGATCCCGATCACCCCGCCATCGTAGCTGCGATCTGCGCTCCACGGCGGAGATGAAGAGACCGCCGTCGCGCCCCAGCACGACGGCGGTCTCTGGCCGCGGACCCGCTCACCAGGTCCCCGGCGGGTCGGCTCCGATCGTCGCGATCGGCCGCCGCCCGATTCGTCCGTTGCCCCCAGGCGCAGGACGGTCGGTCTTCAGCGAAGTCCAGCGGCCTGAGCTGCCAGCACCGCCGGGAGGAGGACCAGGATCAGGATCAGCGCGAGGGCGACGGTGATCGCGGTCCGGACGGTGAGGGCAAGGAGGCTGCTGGAGTCTCGCTTCATGCGCGTGAGACGCCGGACCCCGGTCTCTTGTTTCGGCCTCCGAGGCACGAATTTCGAGCCATTCGCCGGTGGGACCAGCGGCGTGCTCGGCTCGACAATACTGAACAGATGTTCTACCGTCAACCGTCCCGATGGACGTCTACGCCGAGCTCCATTGCCACACCAACTTCTCGTTCCTGGACGGCGCCTCCGCCCCGGACGAGCTGGCCGAGCGGGCGGCCGCGCTGGGCCTCGTCGGCCTTGGCGTGACGGACCACCACGGCCTGTACGGCGTCGTCCGGGCGGCCGCCGCGTACGAGGAAGCCGGGTTGCCCGCCGTGCTCGGCGTCGAGGTCGAGCTCCGCGATCCGCTGGTACCGGATCCGGACCGGATCGTCGTTCCCGCGCGGCGGAGCGTTCGACGCGGCGGACGGCGCCGCGACGCGTCGGTCGGCGGGCCGCTCCCATCCGAGGCTCGTGCGGGGGATCCGGATCGGCCGCGACCGGAGCGGACCCGGTTGCCCGGCCATCGCGAGGCCGTGAAGGAGGACGTCCGCGGCATCGGCGAGCGCCAGCGCGGTCCGCATCTCCTGCTGCTCGCCCGTGATGCGACCGGCTACCGGAGCCTGTGCCGGCTGGTGTCCCGGGCGAACCTCGTCGGGACGAAGGCGATGCCCCGGTTCGACGGCGCGCTCCTCGCCGACCACACGGAGGGTCTGGTCGTCCTGTCCGGCTGTCGCGAGGGCGAGATCGCACGACGACTCCGCGCCGGCGACCGCGACGGCGCCCGGGCCGCGGCGGCGGTCCTCGTGGAGCGGTACGGTCGCGATGCCGTCCACCTGGAGCTCTCGCACCATCGCCTGCCCGACGACGACTGGCTCGTGACGGAGACGGTGGCACTCGCGGGCGAGCTGCGACTGCCGGTGGTCGTGACGAACGACGTCCACTACGCCCGGCCGGAGGGCCGCGAGTTCCAGGACGTGCTGACCGCGATCCGTCATGGCCGGACGCTCGACACGCTGGCGGACCTGCGGCGGGCGGATGGCGAATCGCATCTCAAGTCCGCTGCCGAGATGCTGGGCCTGCCGCCTGGCGACGGCTCGCTCGGCCGCGACGTCGCCCGGGCCTGGTCGGCGGGGATCGCCCGCGCCGCCGAGCTCGCCGCGGCCTGCCGGGTCGATCTCGGCTTCGAGCAGTACCGCTTCCCGGGCTTCCCGGTGCCCCGGGACGAGACGCCGTTCTCGTACCTGTCCGAGCTGTGCTGGGAGGGCGCCCGGAAGCGATATCACCCGCTGACGGCCGCCGTCGTCAACCGGCTCGCTCACGAGCTCGACGTGATCGAGCGGGCAGGCCTCGCCGAGTTCTTCCTGATCTGCTGGGACCTGATGCGGGTGGCCAAGGAGCGCGGCATCCCGGCCCAGGGTCGGGGGAGCGCGACCAGCTCCATCGTCTCGTACACGCTCGGCATCAGCCGGGTGGAGCCGATCCAGCACAACCTGCTGTTCGAGCGGTTCATCAACGAGGGCCGGACGACCTACCCGGACGTCGACATCGACTTCAGCTCGGAACGGCGCGAGGAGATCATCCAGTACATCTACGGGCGCTACGGCCCGGAGCACACGGGGATGGTCTGCAACCTCGTCACGTACCGGGCGCGGTCGGCGGTCCGCGAGGTGGGCGTCGCCCTGGGCTTCCCGCGGCCGCTCGTCGACCGCGTCGCGAAAGCGCTCGAGACCTACGACAGCGTGATGGTCCGCCGGGATCTCGAGGCGGACGGCGGGTTCGCGGAGTTCTTCAAACGGCCGGGAGATGGCGAGCCGGCGGAGGCCGGGGCCGCGGCGGAGGCGGAATCGCGCGGTCTGGTCGATGGGATGGGTCAGCTGAACCACGAGCGCGGGGGAAGAGTCAGGACGGGCGGGACCGGGGAGGCTGGCAATGGCCGATTGCCGCGGCGCGAGGACGAGAAACGGGTCGAGGCGGACCCCGGCGCCGAGCTCGTCGACGGGATCGGCCAGCTCAACACCCGGATCCCGCTGATCGGCAAGGTCCCGCCATGGAAGCAGCCGCCGGGGCCGGTCGACCGGGACCCGGACCGGCCGTTCGCCTGGCTCCACGAGACGCCGGTCGGCGCTGACGCCGGTGCGATCGCGTCCGGGCCGAATGCGCTTCCCGATGCGCTCGCGCCGCGAACCGCCATTCGACCGTCGAGGCACGGCGATGACGAGGGCGGCCCGGGTGATACACCGGCGAGCGTCGCCTGGCTCCGCGATGGCCGCGGCACGGGCTACGCCGCGGACCGCGACCGGCTCATCGCCCCTGCGCTGCTCGACGACGGACGCGGTGGGCGGGCGATCGATCCCGAGAGCGGCATGCCCGAGACGGAGCCGCGGAAGACGGACAGACTGGGACGGCCGAACCACTGGGACCCTCCGGCGCCGCGGACCCAGACGATGGGGCGGGGCGGCGACCACTCGTCGGTCGCCCGCGTCGAGCCCGAGCCGCCACCGCAGCCCAAGGGCGGCTCGACGAAGGGCCTGTCCGACTGGGAGCGCTGGCTCGAGTTCTGTGCCCGGATCGATGGTTTCCCGCGCCACCTGAGCATCCATTCAGGTGGGATGCTCGTGACCGCGGCGCCGCTGATCGACATCGCCCCACTGGAGCGGGCGACGATGAAGGACCGCGTCGTCGTCCAGTTCGACAAGCGCGACGTCGAGGCGATCAAGCTGATCAAGCTCGACCTGCTCGGGCTGGGGATGCTCGCCGCGATCGACGAGACGCTCCAGCTGATCGAGCACGACTGCGCCGTCTGCCTGGATCTCGACCGGATCCCGGAATCGGTCCCGGAGGTCTTCGCGATGCTCCAGGCGGCCGATACGGTCGGGGTCTTCCAGGTCGAGAGCCGGGCCCAGATGCAGACGCTGCCGAAGTCGACGCCGTCGAACCTGGACGACCTCGTCGTCGAGGTCGCGATCATCCGGCCCGGTCCGATCCAGGGCAACGCGGTGCATCCGTACCTGCGCCGGAAGCAGGGGCTCGAGCCGGTGACCTACCTCCACCCGAGCCTGGAGCCGGTTCTCAAGGACTCGATGGGCGTGATCCTCTACCAGGAGCAGGTGATGCGGATCGCGATCGAGGTCGCCGGCTTCAGCCCTGCGGAGAGCGACGGCTTCCGGCGGGCGATGGGGACGTGGCGGTCGAGCCGCGAGATGGAGAAGCTCCACGCCCGGTTCCACGACGGTTGCATGCGTCAGCCCGGGATGACCGAGGAGATCGCCGAGGAGCTCTTCCGCCAGGTTGCCGCGTTCGCGAGCTTCGGCTTCGCGAAGAGCCACGCGGCGGCGTTCGCCCGGACTGCCTACGAGTCGAGCTTCCTGAAGCTCTTCTATCCGGCCCAGTTCCTCGTCGGGCTGATCAACGCCCAGCCGATGGGCTTCTACCCGGTGGAGGTCCTCGTCAACGACGCCAAGCGGCACGGCGTCACGGTGCTGCCGGTCGACCTGAACACGTCGACCTACCAGACGACGACCGAATGGGTGGGACGACCGGGCTGGGCGATCGGGGAGGGGGACGACGGACCGGGCGAGCCGCTCCCCGAGGACGCCGGCATCGAGCGGCGACCCGCCCCGGTCCGATCCTCGGGCTGCGTGATCCCGTCGGACGAGGCCCGCGGGAAGTGGGCCGCCGACAGCGCGACAGGCTGGGGCGTCCGGCTCGGGCTGCGGCTCGTGAAGGGGATCGGCGAGGAGCAGAAGGAGCTCCTGGATGCGGAGCGTCTGCGCGGGCCCTACCGCTCCCTCCAGGACGTCGTCGAACGGACCGGCCTTCCCGAGGAGACGCTCGAGCGGCTGATCCGGGTGGGAGCGATGGACTCCCTCGGTCGGCCGCGCCGAGAGCTCCTCTGGCAGCTCCGCGAGGTCGCGGGCGCGGCCCGCGGCCGGATCGACGGCCGGTCGACGCGCGGCGGCGCCTTCACCCGCGCGGCGTCACGGCCGATGGCGCTCCGTCTCCCCGCGACCGACGCGCCGACGCTGCCGGGTCTGACCGAGTCGGAGCGGATGGGCGACGCCTACGCCGTGGTGGGGCTCGACGCCCGTCGGCAGGTCGTCGGGCTGTACCGCCCGGCGCTGGATCGACTGGGAGCGGTGACGAATGCCGAGCTGAGCGATCGGAAGCCGGGCCGGATCCGGATCGGTGGCCTGGTCGTCACCCGGCAGCACCCGATGACGGCGAAGGGCACGGTCTTCCTCGCCCTCGAGGACGAGACCGGGATGGTCAACGTCACGTTGTGGCCCGACGCATGGGCTCGGCTGCGCGGCGTCGTTCGCCGCCACGCGCTCCTCCTGGTCGATGGCGATCTCCAGCGGGAATCGTCGGTCGTCAACGTCATCGCTCGCGAGATCCAGCCACTCGTCGAGGTCGCGGCGTCGGCCGGCGCCCCGGATCAGCCGCAGGGGGTCAAGGCGCTCGGCTACGCCGGCATGCGCCGCCTGTAGGACGCTCGTCCATGGACGCCATGACCTGCCGGGACACGCTCCGCCCCTCGGCCACCTCGGCCCGAGGAGCGCCGGGGGTTATCGACGCCGGGCGAGAAGCGGCCGCCCTTGGTTCCGCTTCGCGACTCGGCCGTCCGAACGAGTTCCCGGGCCGCTCGGCCGGGCGGCTCGGTTCGGGTTTGCGCTCGCGAGGAAGCGGCGATACCAGGCCGCAGCCGCGGCGAAGAGCGCCCCGTAGAGCGCGCCCTGCACCAGCACGCCGAGGATGACGCCCAGGGGCTGCGTTGCGAGGAAGGGCAGCTGGAAGAGCGACGACGCCACCGCGACGAGCGCACCCAGCAGGTAGCTGGCCCGCGGCGCGAAGTAGCCGGCGACGAACACCGCCGCCACCGGGAACTGCCACGAGAAGAACTGGTACAGGAAGGCGGTGACGGCGTTCTGATCGATCAGGAATGCGGCGAACGCCGCGCCCGACAGGTCGACCGGGACGAGAAACGCGCGGTTCAGCAGGAGTCGGGGGAGCGCGCGCAGGTCGCCGCGCAGGTCCAACGGCCGCATGGACGTCCGGACCGCGCCGAGAATGCTCGGCCGGGCGGGCGCCGAAGGTCGTGGCGGTGCGGGTCGAGGGGACCGGCGGCCGGCGGGTGCCGCCTCTTCCTCGAACCCGTCCGCCTCGACGTCGCTGTCGACGGCGGTCGGCTCGACCATGGTCGCGCGGTATCGCCGGCGCGCCTCGGCTCGATCGGTTCGCTTGGCTCGGGCCAACGTCGCCTCCAGGCCGGCCCCGCAGGCACGGCGTGACGTATCGGATGGTCCGTGAATCCTACGCAATCGAACGTGAGCGTGAGGGGACGCCGTGGCCGACCGAACCCGCGCTGTCCGTTCGGCGACCTTCGAGGACGTCGGTCTCGCGCGGGATCCATCCGGAGGTGATCGGGGGTTGCGTGGCCGATCGGCCGGTGATGAGCCGTGGTTGATCGGTCGGTGAGCGTCGGGCGAGCGAACGGTGAGCCGGCGTTGAGTCAGGGGTGAGCCTCCGGCGATCGACGCCTGCTACAACGTCGGTCCCGCCGCGACCGGGCTCGGCATGCCGACGTCCCGGCACCTGCTCTCGACAACCCCGCCGGGAGGTCGACGATGTCGCGTACCCGGAGGGCGGGTTCGATCGCTCTGTCCTGTGCTCTGGTCCTGGTCGTCGTGTCGACGCTGTCGACGGCCGTCATCCTGCGTCCGCTGGTTCCGACCGCTGCCAAGGCGGCGGGTCTCGCGGCCGTGGCATGGCCGGCCTCCAGCCTCGTCATTTCCGAGGTCCAGACGGGTGGCGCGTCCGCGTCCGACGAGTTCGCGGAGCTGGCAAACGCCGGCACGAGTCCGGTCGACCTCGTCGGGCTCGAGCTCGTCTACGTCACCTCGACGGGATCGACGGTCACCCGCAAGGCAAGCTGGGCCGCGTCGACGCTGCTCTCGCCGGGTCGTCACCTCCTCGTCGCGAACGCCGCGGGGATCCATGCCCCGATCGCCGACGTGACGTACTCCTCCGGCTTCGCGGCGACCGGCGGCGCCGTCGTCCTCCGGGCGATCGGCGGGACCCCGGTCGACGCGGTCGCGTGGGGCGACGCCACGAACGCGTTCGTCGAGGGAACGGCGGCGGCCGCGCCACCAGCGGGGTCGAGCATCGAGCGCCTCCCGGGCGGTGCGGCTGGCAACGGGACCGACACGAACGTCAACGCGTCCGACTTCTTCCTCGCGACGCCCAATCCGCAGAACCTCGCTGCGGCACCGACGCCGGGCGGTGGCCCGACGCCGACTCCGGTACCAACGTCGTCCCCGACGCCCCCGGCGACGGCGACGCCGACCCCGACGCCGAGCGCGACGCCGACGCCGACGCCGAGCGCGACGCCGACGCCGAGCGCGACGCCGACGCCGAGCGCGACGCCCACCCCGTCGCCGAGCGCGACGCCGAGCCCGACCTCGGCCCCGACGCCGACGCTCGCTCCGACGCCCACCCCGTCGCCGAGCGTCGAGGTCACGCCGACACCCTTCCCAACTCCCTTGCCGACCCCGGATCCGACACCGACCCCGACGCCGGTCGCGACTCCGTCTCCCACAGCGGAACCGAGCGCAACACCGATCCCGACCCCGACGCCGATTCCGACGTCGACACCCACGCCCATTCCGACCGGGACGGCGCTCCCGACGCCGACGCCGACTCCCTCATCGGTGCCGACCCCGACGCCGCCAGCCACGCTCGCGATCGCGGACGCCCGGGCGCTCCCCGACGGGTCTCCTGTGACGATCACCGGAGTCTTGACGACGGATCTCGGAGCGATCGACTCGGGCCGGATCGGCTTCGCCCAGGACGCGACGGCCGGCATCGCGATCCGGCTGGACGCCGCGCTGGCGACGCCGATCGGGGCGGGAACGACCGTGACGGTGACCGGCACGCTGGGCACCTACTTCAGCCTGCGAATCCTCAACACCACGGCGGCGTCCATCGCCGCCGCCGGTCTCACGACATTGCCGGATGCGCTCGGCTCGACCACGGGCGGTGCTTCCGAAGCCCTCGAAGGAATCCGCCTCCGCGTCGTGGGCACGGTTACGGAGGCTCCCGG
>JBPYEM010000109.1:0-2518 GCA_051985205.1 Candidatus Limnocylindrales bacterium
GCGACACCGACGAGGCGGTCGTATCCACCCGACCCGACGTTCCCGATCACCGAGCCGTCCGCCACTGAGACCGCCGTGACCGTTCCGGTCGACAGCAGCGCGAACGCCACCTGACCGTCCGGCGACATCGCGACGGCGCGCACCGCCGAGCCCGGCAGCGCGTGCCACGCCGTCGACAGGTCCTTCGTCGTGATCGCGGCCAGCCCATCCCGGCCGCCGGCGACCAGCGGCTTGCCATCGCTGGTGACGACCGCCCGCGTCCCGACCGACCCGCCGGAGTCGTGGCCGAACTTCGCGAGCACGATCTGCGGCTCCGCTACAGTCGTCGGTCCGGCGATCCGGCCGGTTCGGCGGACCACGAGGCCGTTCACGTCGACGTCGGCGATGAGGCCGAGGGTCGCGTTCACCGCGAAGATCCCGCGGCCGTCCGGCGTATCGACGAGGCCCCAGTCCTGCGCGGCGACCGCGTCGCCGGCCCCGGTCGACGGCAGGTCGATGCAGATCGCCCACTTGTCGGTGCTGTTCAGGAGATGGATGAACGGATGCTCCGGACCGCGGTACAGCGTGGCGACGAAGCCGTCGGAGCGCCGCAGCTGGCTGATCGGGCTGCCGGCCATCCCCTCGGCAGGCGTCGTCTTGGAGGCGATCGCCCCGTCGTCGAGCACGCCGGTCGAGAGCGGGATCGACCGGACCTCGTATCGGCCGCCCGGCGTCGCGTCGAGGTGCTGGACGACGTAGAGGATCGAGCCATCCGGTGACAGTGCGTCGAACGCGAAGGAGCCGTTGAGTTCGATGGTTCGGCCGATCTCCCAGCCCAGCCGCGGTCCTTCATTCAAAACCAGGAACCGGGAGGTCGACCCGCCGCCGTATGGAGCGTCCGTGGCCGGAACGAGGACGACGGTCGAGCCATCCGCGGCGCGGCCGACGGGCATCGCGTCGTTGCCGATCGTCGGCAGCCGCCACTGGCCCGCGACCTCGAGGGCCGGGCCGGCGGGGCCGCTCGAGATGTCCACCTGGCGGATCTCCGTCCCGCTGCCCCTCGGGGCGACCGTGACGACCCGACCCCAGTCGTCATCGGCAGCGCCGAACGGGAGCGTCATCACGTTCTCGTTGGAGCCTGCCTCGACCACGTCGAGGTCTGCCTGACCCGGTCGGCCGAGGAGGAGCATCCGGCCCTGGAGCGCAGTCGGGCCGATGGGACGATTGACGTCCGGGCTGGGCTGGACGCCGTTGACGACCGGGGCCGACGCCGGCGCCCCCGACGCGGGAGAGGTCGGAGACGCCGACGAGGCCGAGCCACAGGCGACGACGAGCACGGCCGCGAGGCCGGCGGTGATGAGCGTTCGGATCGGTCGAAGGTCAGCCATCACGTCCACCCAGGAGACGGGCGATCGGGGAGTGCCGCCCGGCACCGCATCTACAGCGCGGAGGCGGACGTGGTTCCCGGTCGGCCGATTCCCGTCAGCCCCGACCGCAGTCGTCGTCGGGTCAGCGCATCCCGGCCGCGATCGCGACCGTCGAGTCCTCGCCGAGCCCTGTCTCGATCCGGTAGGTCACGCCATTCATCGACCAGGCAAGGGTGTCGCCGGCCTCTCGCCGCGAGTCGTAGTCCGGCTCGCCGTCCGGCTTCACGTAGACGAAGTCGTGCGGCGCTCCGGCGATCCAGTAGCCGGAGGACTGGTCGACCCGGACCGGCTCGATCGTCGTGCCCTGGCTGAGGATCTTCTCGAAGTAGTCCGGGTTGATCGAGCCCGGGAACTCCGAGAGGATCACGCTCAGGCCCGGAACGATTGTGTCGCGCATGCCCGGTCGGGAGGTCCAGACGAGCGTGACCCGACCCACGTCGTCGATCCAGACGCCATCGGGCGCTCCGAGGCGCGGGTCGGTCGGCAGGATCAACGGGAAGCCGGACACGCGGCGCGCGGAGTCCAGCGTCGTGCGGGTGCCGAGGCCCAGGCCGGATCCCGGCGGGCCGGGCGCAGCCGACACCGAGGGCGAGGGTGACGGCGAGGACGTGGCCTCCGAGGACGGCACGCCCGCCGATGGCGACGCCGGGACCGGCGACGGGGTGGCGGTGATGATCCGGAGGCCCGGCAGCCCCAGCTCGACTGCGGCGACGATCGCCGCGACGACGAGCACCGCGGCGACGGCGAACACGAGGCTCCGGCGGAACGACCGCCGGGCACGCACCGACTGGAGACGGCGCGCGGGTCGCTCCTCGCGTCGTTCGCGAGCCTGCAGCCATTCGATCAATGCCCGCGAACGAGCCGCGGCGTCGACGCCATTCAGGGTCACCGGAGGCGTCGCGAGCTCCGGTGCGAGGCCGCGCAGAACTTCGGCCAGGGCCTCGTCGGAGAGGGTGGCAAGCGACCGGACGTCAGCCATCGGTCGGCCTCCCGTCGATCGCGGCAGCCGGTGCCGTCTCGGCATCGGCGAGCATCTGTACGCGAAGCCGAGCCAGCGCCCGCGACAGGCGGGATTTCACCGTCCCGCGCGGGATCCGCAGGACCTCGGCCGT
>JBPYEM010000110.1:0-5615 GCA_051985205.1 Candidatus Limnocylindrales bacterium
GCGGTCGTCGCCGCGGCCGGCAACCTCGGGTTCGGGCTGCTCGCCGGCGACGTGACCACGGCGATCCCTTGGCGGTTCGCGACCGGCGCCGGCCTCGCTGCCGTGTATCCCGTCGCGCTGAAGATGCTCGCCGGCTGGTTCGTCCGTCGCCGCGGTCTGGCGATCGGCGTCCTGATCGGGGCGCTCACCGTCGGTTCGGCGCTGCCTCACCTCTTCCGGGCGATCGGCGCGACGGACGACCTGAGCTGGCGACCGACCGTGGTGGCCGCGAGCGTCGCGGCATTGGCCGCCGCCGTCCTGCTCGGCCTGGCCGCCCGACCCGGCCCGTTCGAGGTCGCGGCGTCGCGCTTCAGCCCGGCGGCCGCAGCTCGTGCGCTCCGGCAGCCGGCGGTGCGACTCGCGACCGCAGGCTACCTCGGGCACATGTGGGAGCTGTATGCGATGTGGACCTGGGTGCCCGCGTTCCTTGCGGCCTCCTTTGCGATCGCCGGCTCCTCGGACCGCGCATTGCCAGCTCTGGCGGCGTTCCTCGTCGTGGGGAGCGGCGGGGTGGGCTGTGTCGTCGCCGGGCTGATCGCAGACCGATATGGGCGAACGACCTCCACGATCGCGGCGATGGTCGGCAGCGGCGCCTCGGCCCTCGTGATCGGTCTGCTGTTCGGCTCGTCGCCGGCGCTCGTGACCGCGCTCGCGGTGTTCTGGGGCATCACCGTGGTCGCGGACTCCGCGCAGTTCAGTGCCGCCGTCTCGGAGCTCGCGCCAGCGGGAACCGCCGGGTCGGCGCTATCGCTCCAGCTCGCGACGGGGTTTGTCCTGACGGGCGTCACGATCCTCGGCGTCGGCCTGCTCGCGCCGACCGGCGAGACGTGGCGCGTCGCGTTCTGGGTGCTTGCCCTGGGGCCGGCGATCGGGATCGTGGCGATGGCCCGCCTGCGCGGTCGGCCGGAGGCGGTCCGGATGGCGAACGGCCATCGCTAGGCTCGTCCGGACGATGGGACCAGGCGCCGACGGGAGTGACACGCTGGACTGGGTCGAACGCCTCGGGGCCGACGCCCCCGACGTCATCGCCGCCTGGCGCGGCATCGAAGCGGAACGGTTCCTGTCCGTGCGCCGCGAGGTCCGCCGCCGGGCGACGGCCGGATCCGCGGAGCGCCTGGTCCGGCAGCTCGACGCGCTGGCCCGGGCGATCGCGGCTCTGGTGAAGGCGCTGCCTGACGAGGCCTTCTCGATGCCGGGCGGCGAGGCGGACTGGACGGTCGCCGAGGCGATCGGGCACGACGCCGCCGCGCGGGCCGGGCTCGTGATGGCGGCGTCGCTGGCGGCGTCCGGCCGATGGCCCGCGGACGCCCCGACGGTGGTGCCGTCGGTTCCGGGTCCGCCCGGCCTGGATCGCGCCGCGCTCGTTCGAAAGGTTGAGCAGAGTCAGCGGATCATCGCCCACGTCGCGGCCGAGGTCGTCGGTCACGAGACCGACGCCTGCCCGCTCGAGCACCCCCTCGTCGGCCGGCTGCGCTGCGGCGAGTGGCTCCTGTTCGCCGGCGTCCATGACGTGATGCACCTCGAGCAGCTCCACGAGATCGCATCGTCATTCGGACGGCGGACGCTCGGCTAGAATCCCGCGAACCGCAACAGGAGGGATCCGTGATCGACCAGACCGCCAGCCCGTCGGCCAACCGCCGCGTGTTCCGGTCGAAGGTCGACGACCTGCGCCCGACCTATGGATTCGAGGACGTCTCGCTCGCGCCGGGAACGGACACGATCGAGCCCGACGACGTCGACCTCGGCCAGGTCTTCTGCGGGATCCCACTGGCGATCCCGATCCTGGCGTCGGCGATGGACGCGGTGGTAGACGCCTCGTTCGCGGGCCGCCTCGCCGCACTCGGCGGGCTGGCCGTCCTGAACCTCGAAGGCGTCCAGACCCGGTATGACGATCCCGATGCCGTCCTCGCCGAGATCGCGAGCGCGCCGGACGACGGGGTCCACGACGCCCTTGCCGCGGCGTACGCCGCCCCGATCCGGGAAGAGCTGATCGCCCGCCGGATCGAGGAGATCCATGCCGCCGGCTCGAGGGCCGCCGTCGCGGCGACGCCGGGCGCGGCGCGCCGCTTCGGGCCGTTCAGCGCGGAGCATGGCGCGGACCTGTTCCTCGTCCAGAGCCAGGTGTCGAGCGCGCGTCATCTCGCCTCGAGCTACGACCCGCTCTCGCTGGCGGAGTTCACCCGGTTCATGCCGGTTCCGGTCGCGGTCGGCAACACGACGAACAGCCAGGCTGCCTTCGCCCTCATGGAGCAGGGCGCGGCCGCCGTCTTCGTCGGCGTCGGACCGGGCGCCGCCTGCACGACTCGCGAGGTCCTCGGGATCGGCGTTCCGCAGGTGACCGCGGTCAGTGACGTCGCGGCGGCCCGCGATGCGTATCTCGCCGAAACCGGCCGGTACGTGCCGGTCGTCGCCGACGGCGGGATGCGGCGCGGCGGCGAGCTGGCGAAGGCGATCGCCTCCGGCGCGGATGTCCTGATGCTCGGTAGCCCGCTGGCGCGCGCGGAAGAGGCGCCCGGCCGCGGCATGAACTGGGGCATGGCCGCGCCGTCGCCGACGCTGCCGCGCGGGACGCGGATCAAGGTCGGGACGAAGGGGCCCCTGGAGCGGATCCTCCTGGGTCCGGCCGGGGTGACGGACGGATCCGAGAACCTGGTGGGAGCACTCCGACAGTCGATGGCGGCGCTCGGGGCGCGGACGATCCGCGAGTTGCAGCGCGTCGAGATGGTGTACGCACCGGCCGTCGCCACGGAGGGCAAGAGCTGGCAGCGAGGCCGCTGAGCCCGGCGTTCTGACGCGTCGACCGCCAGCCCCCGGGTGCGGCTTGCTGTGGACGACGACCTCGTCTCGTCCGGCCGCTACGCGCGACTCGAGATCCCTCTCGCTGACGGGCCGCCACGAATCACGACCGTGACCGTCGGATTCGTCGAGCTGTCCGACGGCGTCCTGGTCGTCGCTGCGACCGCCCCGGATGCGCGCTGGGCCCGATCCCTTGCCGGCGTCGGGCGCGCCCGCATCACGATCGGCGACCGAACGTTCCAGGTGGCGGCGACCGAGCTCGCGCCGGCCGACCCGGCTCGGAGCGTCGCGATCCGGGACCTGATCCTGCGCTACGGAACGCCGTCGGAGGCCCTCGGCAGGGGACCGGTCTTCCGGCTCGAGCCATCGGGATCGACCTGATCGGCGCCGCGCCTCACCCGTCAGCCAAAGCCGCCGTCCGCAGCAACGCGGGTGCGATGGCAGGCCGCGGAGATGCCGCGTCCGGGGCACGAATACGTCATCCGTCGCACCCCCTCCCTGACGTTCGGACGATGTCCGTGCAAGGGGTCGGCGGGCAGGATTCCGTCAACGGCGCTTGCCGCGGCCAAGAAACGGGATGGACCGATGGACCCAATCGGGACCCTGATCGTGTCACTGGGAACGCTGATCGTTCTCGATCTCGCCGCGCTTCAGCTCGGCGGGCATCGACGGTCGCGGACCCGGTCCCGGGCCGCGCGCTCGCGCTGACGCCCTGGCCGCGGGCACCGCGGCGGCCGGGCCAACTGAATCGCGTCGACGCCGGGTCTCCCTCCTCCCTCCGGTGGTCGACAACCGAACGAAGCGACGCCGATCTCCTCCTCCCGGCGTCGCTTCGTCGTTTCCCGGGACTGGGATCCGCGTCCTAGGGATCCGGACCATCTCTACGTCATTCGCCGTCGGCGCTCGGCCGTCGCATGTCCGTGGTGAGCGCGCCCGGCGCCGCGTAGCGTGACGCTCCGTCACACGAACCGAACCCGACGGCCCGGCCGATTCGCCGCTCGTCGTGACCAGCCTCGCGACAACCGAAGAACAACCGAAGAACAATCGAAGAGCGTTGCAGCAGCCAAGCGACCGGACCCGTCGGGTGCCCCGACCGGCCCGGTCGTTCGGTGTCCGGCGGAGCCCGACTCATCGCTGGAATCCGGCACCGCGGCTCCGGCCGCGGCGCCGGCTGTCACGCCGCCGCAAGGGCGGACCTCCTCCTGCGTCCTCTGACCGCAAGGGCTCTACGTCATCGGTCGTAATGCGCTCATGGCGACCGCCCATGCCGCTGTAATCCGGCGGCTCCTAGTGTGCTGGTCAAGCGGACCGAGACCATCGGTTCCCCCAGTCGCTCGGAGATCGGAGTCGCGCTCATGGACAGCCAGCAGCTCTTGCACCAGGCAGGGGACCGGGCTCGCCGTGGGTGCCTCGTCGAGGGCTGTCCCTGCAAGGACGCTCGGATCGTCTCCCAGCGCCGCGCCGCCTTCTTCGCCGCTCAAGCTCGAGACCACGGCGAGACGGCCAATCGCGCAGTCGAGCCCGAGGCCGGCTGGCGGATCCCGTCCCTTCTTTCCTCGGTCGCCTGACCCAATCTCAGACGACTGTCACTGATCCCGCGGACGATCATCCAGCGTCCGAACAACCGAAGAACAACCGAAGAACAACCGAAGACGCCACTCCTGGAACGACCGGCCGGTGACTCAGCCGGTCGTTTCGATTCCGGGAGGCCAGCGGCGCCATTCGTTCCTCTCGATCCGGCCGATCGCCGTCCGCACCAGCTGCCGCGGCGCCGGCATCGTCATCCGTCGCGCCCGGCCGTCGGCGTCCGGCGATGGTTCGACCGTGAGGTCTGCGCCTAGCCTCGGCGACGTCGATCCCATCGCCGTATCGGAGACGCCCTCGATGTTCCGCGGATCCCGCCTCGCCGCCTCCTTCCTCCTCTTCCTGACCGGCCTCGTCGCCACCGCGACCACACTGTTCATCGTCCCGCCGGCAGTCGGCCGAGGGCTCGCCTGGTGGCTCGTCCCGGTCGCGATCGTCGCCGCTGTCCTCCACTTCACCGCCCTCGTCGGCGTCGCCCGCGGTCGCGACTGGGGTCGCGACCTTGCGGTCTTCGTCGCGGAGCTCGGCGGTGGCATCGCGTTCCTCGGCGGAGTCGCGCTCGTCGTCGGTGCCCGTCCGTTCGGCTCCGACAGCGCGACCGGTCTCGGCCTGGTCGCCTGGACGGTCGCGATGTACGTACTCCTCGGCATCGCGGCCGGCCGCGTCCCGGTCGTGGCTGGCCTGACGTCCATCGAGCGTCGCCGAGCGGTCCTCGGGCCGAGCTTCGCCGGAATTGCCTGAGCCCACCTAGACTCCCGGGCGTGACCGAAGAGACCAGCCTCTACGAGCTGGCCGGCGGGATGCCGTTCTTCGAGCGGCTCGTCGGCCGGTTCTACGAGGGCGTCGCCGCCGACCCGGTCCTCCTCCGCGTCTACCCCGAGGACGACCTCGCCGGGGCGAGGCATCGACTCACGCTGTTCCTCGCCCAATACTGGGGCGGCCCGCGGACGTACGACGCGGAGCGGGGCCACCCTCGGCTGCGGATGCGGCATGCGCCGTTCGCGATCGGGCCCGCGGAGCGGGATGCGTGGCTCGCCCGCATGCGCGCCGCCATCGCCGCGGAGGCGCCATCGCCGGAGGTCGCCGAGCGCCTGCACGGCTACATCGACATGACCGCGGAGGCGATGCGCAACCGGGACTAGGGCGGCACACCGCGCGTCCGCCTCGCTAGACTTCCGGGAAGCAGCAGGAGGGCG
>JBPYEM010000111.1:0-3189 GCA_051985205.1 Candidatus Limnocylindrales bacterium
CGGGACCGTTCCCGACCGAGCTCACGGACGGCATCGGAGCGGGCATCGCGGCCCGCGGCTATGAGGTGGGCACGACGACCGGGCGGCCGCGTCGCGTCGGTTGGTTCGACGCCGTCTCGGCGCGCTACGCAGTCGCGGTGAACTCGGTCAGCTCGATCATGCTGAACAAGCTCGACATCCTCTCCGGGGTCGATCCGATCTGTCTCTGCGTGGCCTACGAGATCGAGGGCCGGCGCGTCGAGGCGTGGCCCTCGTCCGCCGAGCTGCTGGGCCGGGCGGTGCCGATCTACGATGAGTTCCCGGGCTGGTCCGAGCCGATCCACGACGTTCGCTCCCTGGCGGACCTGCCAGAGAACGCCCGACGCTACGTGACCGCCGTCGAGGAGCATGCCGGCGCGCCGATCGTGCTCGTCTCCGTGGGGCCGGAACGGACCCAGACGATCGAGCGCGCCTGGCGGCCGATCCGCCGGCGGACGCCGGCTGCGGCAGGGGTCGGCGCATGACCCACCTCGTCCAGCCGACCCGGATCCTGATCGTCGGGGGCGGCGGGCGAGAGCACGCGCTTGCCTGGAAGCTTGCCGCGGAGCCCGGGGTGAACGAGGTCCTCCTCGCGCCGGGCTCCGACGCGATCGCGGCGGAGCCGCGGGTGCGGTGCGCGGCGGTCGACCCGCTCGACGGTCGTGCGCTCGTCACGATCGCCCACGGGTTCGCCGCGGAGCTGGTCGTCGTCGGCCCGGAAGCGCCGCTGGCGGCCGGCGTCGCGGACGCGCTGCTCGACGCGGGGTTCGCGGTCTTCGGGCCGACCGCCGCCGCGGCGCGCATCGAGAGCTCGAAGGCGTTCTGCCGCGAGGTCGCCGAGGCCGCGGGCGTCCCGATGGCGCGTGGCCGGGCGTTCGCGGAGACGGATCCGTCTGCCGGGCTCGCGTACGCCATGGGGCTCGAGCGCGATGGCGGTGTCGTCGTGAAGGCCGATGGGCTGGCCGGGGGCAAGGGCGTGACGGTGTGCGACAGCCTGGACGCCGCCGCCGAGGCGATCTCGGCGCAGGTCGGCGCCTTCGTCGTCGAGGAGCGGCTCGCCGGGGCCGAGGCGAGCGTCATCGCCCTGTGCGATGGTCACGACGCGGTCGCGCTGCCTATCGCCCGCGACCACAAGCGGCTCGGCGACGGCGACACCGGCCCGAACACCGGCGGGATGGGCGCCTACTCGCCCGTGCCGGACCTGCCCGATGCCGATGCGGAGCGAATCCTCGACGCCTTCCATCGGCCGGTCCTCGCGGAGCTGGCTCGACGCGGGACGCCGTTCTGTGGCGCGCTCTACGCCGGGCTGATGCTCACCGCCGATGGCCCTCGGCTCCTCGAGTTCAACGGGCGGTTCGGCGACCCGGAGACGCAGGTGATCCTGCCCCGGCTCGCCGCTCCTCTCGGCCCGGTGCTCCTCGCCGCCGCGCGAGGCGGGCTCCGGGACGCGTCGCCGCTGGCCGTCCTGCCGGGCGCCGCGGTCGGGATCGTGCTCGCCGCGACCGGCTATCCTGCCGATCCCCGTCGCGGCGACGCGATCGATGGGATCGAGGCTGCCGCCGCGGACGGAGCGCTGGTCTTCCATGCCGGCACCCGTGGTGGCCGCGGTGCGTGGCGGACGAATGGGGGTCGAGTCGTCACCGTCGTCGGGCGCGGGCCGGACCTGGATCGCGCACGCGCCATCGCGGAATCCGCTGCGGATCGGATCGAGTGGTCTGGCTCGCAGCGCCGCCATGACATCGCCCTCGACGCCGTTCACTCGGCGACGGGCGCTGCCGCTGGAGTCCCCGCGTGATCCGTCGCTACACGCTCCCGGAGATGGGCGCGATGTGGACGGAGTCCGCGCGCTTCGAGGCGATGTTGCGCGTCGAGCTCGCCGTCAGCCGGGCCCAGGCGGCGCGCGGCGCCGTGCCCGCGGATGCACTCGCGGCAATCGAGGCACGCGCCGCCGTGAACCCGGAGCGCATCGCGGAGATCGAGAAGACGACCGATCACGACGTGATCGCGTTCGTGAGCCAGGTCGCGGAGACCGTCGGTCCGGAGGGTCGGTATCTGCATCTCGGGCTGACGAGCAGCGACGTCGTCGACACCGCACTCGCCCTCCAGCTCCGCGACGCCGGTGCGCTCCTCCTCCGCGACTGCGATCGCCTCCTCGCGACGCTCATCGCCCGCGCCCGGAGTGAGGCGGACACGCTGATGATGGGTCGGACGCACAGCGTCCACGCGGAGCCGATCACGTTCGGGCTGAAGCTCGCCGGCTGGGCGTTCGAGGTCGACCGCGGCCGTCGCCGGCTCGCCGAGGCGGTCGACGAGATCGGGACCGGCAAGATCTCGGGTCCCGTCGGCACCTACAGCCACCTCGGACCGGACGTCGAAGCCCAGGTGCTCGCGGAGCTCGGCCTCCACGCGGACCCGGCCAGCACGCAGATCGTCCAGCGCGACCGGCACGCGGCGCTGCTGACGACGATCGCCATCGTCGGTGGCTCGCTCGAACGGTTCGCGACCGAGATCCGGAACCTGCAGCACACCGAGATCGGTGAGGTGATGGAGCCGTTCAAGGCCGGTCAGAAGGGCTCCAGCGCGATGCCCCACAAGCGCAACCCGATCCTGTCGGAACGGATCGCCGGTCTCGCCCGCCTCCTGCGGGGGTATGCCGTCACGGCGCTCGACGACCAGCCGCTGTGGCACGAGCGCGACATCAGCCACTCGAGCGCGGAGCGGGTGATCCTGCCGGACGCGACGATCCTCCTCGACTACATGCTCGTGAAGATGACCGGGTTGATCGAGGGCCTCGTGGTCCGCCGCGAACGGATGCTGGAGAACATCGGACGCGGGCTTGGTCTCCATGCCAGCAGCCGGGTCCTCGGGCTCCTCGTCGAGCGCGGCGGCATGAGCCGAGAAGCCGCATATGCCGTCGTCCAGCGGGCCGCCCTGCGAGCCGCCGACGAACGCGCGCCGCTCCGCGACCTGCTCGGCGTCGATGCCGAGGTCGCCAAGCGGATCAGCCTCGCCGATCTCGATGCCTGCTTCCACGACGCCGCATTCCTGCACCACGTCCCCGCCGTCATCGCCCGCCTCGACAGCCTGGAGGTCCAGCTCGATGCCACTCGCTGATACGTTCCTTCGTTCCGGCAAGGTCCGCGACCTGTACGCGGTCTCCGACGACCGCCT
>JBPYEM010000112.1:0-15216 GCA_051985205.1 Candidatus Limnocylindrales bacterium
CCGCATCGCAGACTCCCCCTGCCATTCCGTGCCGCTCATCCAGCACGTCCCCTCGCGCTGCACGGCATCGATTACCTCCTCGGTGACGTTCGCGCCTTCACAAGCGAAGCGGACCAGCACCTGGTTGAGCACGACGTCGTTGAGGATCGTGACGCCCGGCGCGTCGCGCAGCGCGTCGGCCATCCGGCGGGCGAGCGCACAGCAGCGGTCGATCATCGCGACCAGCCCGTCGCGACCCAGCTCGCGGAGCGCCGCATAGATCGTGAAGCCGCGGGCGCGCCGGGAGGAGTCCGCGACCCAGTTGCCGGAGTCACGGACCTCGCCATTGGCCAGGAGGTAGTACGGCGCGCCGTAGCTCATCGAGGCGAGGTGCGCCTCGGGATCGGAGACGATCGCGATCCCGCAGTCGTAGGGCACGTTCAGCCACTTGTGGGCATCGGTCGTCCACGAATCCGCGTCGGCGAGGCCCGCCGTGAGATGGCGGAGCGATGGCGATGCCGCCGCCCAGAGCCCGAACGCGCCGTCGACATGGAGCCACGCGTTGGGCAACTGGCGGACGGCGGTGACGATCTCCGGCAGCGGGTCGAAGGCCCCGGTGTTCACGTTGCCGGATTGGGCGCTGACGATCACGGCCTGATCGCGGAGCCCGGCGAGGACCTCGCGCAACCGGTCCGGCCGCATC
This sequence comes from Candidatus Limnocylindrales bacterium, assembly GCA_051985205.1. GTDB lineage: Bacteria > Chloroflexota > Limnocylindria > Limnocylindrales > CSP1-4 > CF-46. Next base: position 683 of record JBPYEM010000112.1, read on the forward strand.
CGTCCCTGGTCGTCCGCCTCGACGCGATGGACGCGCTCGCTGCCCAGTCCGACCATCTGGAGCGACGCGAAGACCGTCGCATGCGCCTCGGCGCCGACCACCACGGTCACGTCCGGCGCCCCGATCAGGCCCTCCTTCTCGACATCCCAGCCGGCCCGCGCGAGCACGCGGTGACGGCCGGCGGCGAGACCGGTGAACGTCGCCATCGTCGCGCCCGTCGCGAGACCGACCGACGCGGTCGACGGCAGCCCGAAGAGCTCGAGGAGCCAGCGCGCCACCACCTCTTCCACGACGGAGCTCGCGGCCGACGATACGTAGGAGAAGCCGTTCTGGTCCCAGGCCGTCGTCAGCCAGTCCGCCGCCACCGTGCTCGGCAGCGAGCCACCGATGACGAAGGCGAAGAAGCGCGGGCCGGCGCTTCCAACGATCCCCGGGTCCGCTCGCGCGGCAAGGTCGTGGATCACCTCACCGGGCGCCTCGCCGCGCTCGGGCAGCGGGCCGCCGAGCGAGTCGAGCAGCTCGTCGTGGGTCGCGGTCGGCCGCACGGGCCGATCGTCGAGACCTTCGAGGAAGTCGGCGGCGAGCTCCGCGGTCTGCCGGAGGAGCGTGCGGCGGTCGGGCATGGTCGGTTCGAGCCTCGCGACGGGAGTGCGGCACATCGTACGCGGGGCGCCGCGGGCGGACGTCGAGCCGGCCCTCGCGAGGCGGCAGCGCCGCGGCGCCGGAACCGCGACGCGGGGCCGGTCGACCGTCCGGTAGCCTAGGCGGCCGACGCGGGTTCGGATGGAGGGTGCGTGGCCGAGCGCTACGACGCGATCGTCATCGGGGGCGGCCACAACGGCCTGGTCAGCGCCGCGTACCTCGCGCGCGCCGGGATGAAGACGCTCGTCCTCGAGCAGCGGCATGTCCTCGGCGGTGCCGCGGTCACCGAAGAGCTGTTCCCCGGCTTTCGGTTCAGCGTCTTCAGCTACGTCGTCTCGCTCCTCCGGCCGGAGATCATCCGCGACCTCGAGCTGCCGAAGCACGGCCTCGACATCCTGCCGCTCGACGGGACGTTCACGCCGCTTCGCCGGGGCGAAGGCCCCAACGTCGCGAGGCGCGCCGGTCCGGCCGGCGACGTGGCCGGGACCGGCGATTACCTGTGGCGGGTGAACGACCACGGCCGGACCATCCGCGAGCTCCGGCGTTGGTCCGCGACCGATGCCGAGGCCTACGAGGAGTACGGCCAGCTGATGGTCGACATGGCCCGGTTCATCAAGCCGATCCTGGCCATCACGCCTCCGGACCTGACGTCCCTCGATCCGCGGCCGCTGCTCCCGCTCGGCGGCCTCCTCCGGACCTTCCAACAGCTGCCGGAGCGACAGCAGGCCGTGTTCGTCCAGCTGATGACCATGAGCGCGGCGGATTTCCTCGACCAGTGGTTCGACACGGATCCGCTCAAGGCGACGATGAGCGCGTCGGGGATCATCGGCACGTACCTGGGCGTCCGATCACCCGGCACCGCCTATGTGCTCCTCCACCACTACATGGGCGAGATCGACGGCGCCTTCCGGGCCTGGGGCATCCCGAAGGGCGGCACCGGTGGGATCTCGAGCGCGATCGGGAGCGCGGCCCGAGCCCTCGGCGCCGAGATCCGGACGGAGGCGCCCGTCGAGCGGATCCTCGTCCGGGACGGCCGGGCGGTCGGCGTCGCCCTCGCGGGCTCGGGCGAGGAGATCACCGCCGACGTCGTCCTGTCGTCGGTGGACGCGCGGCGGACGTACCTGTCGCTGCTCGAGCCGGGCATGCTCGACGGCGAGTTCGAGGCGGAGGTCCGTCGCTTCAAGTTCCGGGGCTCGTCGGGCAAGGTCAATCTCGCGGTCGACCGGCTGCCGGACTTCACGTGTCTGCCCGGGCCCGGCGAGCACCTCCGGGGAGCGATCTCGTTCAGCCCGTCGGTCGACGAGATGGAGCAGGCCTACGACGATGCGAAGTACGGCCGGTTCAGCGCCAAGCCGTACATCGACATGATCATCCCGACCCTGGTCGACCCGACGATGGCGCCACCCGGCAAGCACGTGATCAGCTGCTTCGTCCAGTACGCGCCGTACCAGCTCGCCCCGGAGCTCGGCACCTGGGACGACCAGCGCGAGGCGTTCGGCGATGCGGTCGTGAACCGGATCGCGGAGTTCGCCCCGAACATCAAGGACGTGATCCTGTTCCGGAACGTCCAGACGCCCCTCGACATCGAGCGGACGACGGGGCTGACGGAGGGCAACATCTTCCAGGGCGAGCTCACCCTCGAGCAGCTCTTCTTCAACCGCCCTGCCCCCGGCTACGCCCGCTTCCGGACACCGATCCGCGACCTGTGGCTGTCCGGCTCGTCGACGCATCCCGGCGGCGGGATCATGGGCGCGAACGGCCGCATCGCGGCCCTCGAGGTGCTGCGGTCGCGCGGCCGGCGGGCCGCGTGATGGCCGCGATCTGGGACGCCCTCGTCGTCGGCGGCGGTCACAACGGGCTCGTCACCGCCGCATACCTCGCCCGCGCTGGTCGTCGCGTCCTCGTGCTCGAGCGTCGTGGCCGGCCTGGCGGAGGGGCCGAGACATCCGAGCTCGGCGGCGCCCGCGTTCCGCGGCTGGCGGACACGGTCGGCCGGCTGCGGCCGTCGATCGTCCGGGATCTGGACCTTCGCTCCCACGGGCTGCACCTCGTCGCGCCGGACGTCCGCGTCTTCGCGCCGCAGCCGGACGGCCGGGCGATCACGCTCTGGGCCGACCAGGCCCGAACGGTCGACGGACTGCGGGCGTGCAGCGAGCGCGACGCCGACGCCTGGCCGGGGTTCGACCGGCTCGTCCGCTCCCTCGGCTCGTTCCTCGCCGAGCTGGCCGCCCAGACGCCACCGGACATCAAGTCACCCGGACTGGCGGACGCGTTGGCGGGGCTGAAGCTCGGGCGGACGTTCCGCGGTCTGGGCAAGCACGATGCGCACACGATCCTTCGCGTCCTGCCGATGGCCGTTGCCGATTTCGTGGCCGAGGCCTTCGAGACGGACCCGCTCCGGGCTACGGTCGCCTGGCGGGGCGTGAAGTACTCGTTCCTCGGGCCGTGGTCGGCCGGCTCGACGGCGATCCTGCTTGCCGATTCGGCCGGGACGGACGGCGGGGCGGCCGGCCAGACCGTCTTCGCGACCGGCGGACCCGGGGCGCTCAGCGAGGCGCTGGCGTCCGCAGCCCGTGCTGCCGGCGCCGAGATCCGCTGCGGTGCGGACGTCACGGCGATCACGACGACGGACGGTCGGGTGACCGGCCTCGCCCTGTCGACCGGCGAGGAGATCGCCGCCGATGTCGTCGTCTCCGGGCTCGACCCGAAGCGGACGCTCACGACGCTGGTCGACCCCGTGACCGTCGGACCGACGATGCGCTGGCGCGCCGGCAACTACCGCACCCCGGGGGTCGTCGCGAAGATCAACCTCGTCGTCGACCGGCTGCCGGCGTTCCGCGCGGCCCGCGGGGCCGATGAGCAGCTGCTCCGGGGTCGCATCGTCGCCGCGCCGGGCATCGATGCGATCGAGCGGGCGTTCGACGCCGCCAAGTACGGCCGGCCGTCGGATGCGCCGGTCCTCGAGGCGACGATCCCGTCGCTCGTCGACCCGTCGCTCGTCGACGGCGCCCCGACCGGGACCCACGTCGTCAGCATCACGGCCCAGTACGCTCCCTACCGGCTCCGGGAGGGAGCCTGGGACGAGGACGGCCGGGCGGACGTGTTCGCGGACCGAGCGGTGGCGGTTCTCGACGAGCTGGCGCCGGGTCTGGCGAGCTCCGTCCGCGCCCGGGAGGTCCTGACGCCGCTGGATCTGGAGCGCGAGTACGGTCTCACCGGGGGCCACCCGCTCCACGGCGAGGCCGCCCTGGACCAGTGGTTCCTCTGGCGGCCGTTCCTGGGCAGCGGCCGCTACCGGCTCCCGGTCGAGGGTCTCTACCTGTGCGGGTCCGGCGCGCATCCCGGTGGCGGGATCACCGGTCAGCCCGGTCAGAACGCCGCCCGCGAGATCCTCGCCGACCTGAAGCGGCGCCGCTGAGCGGCGTCACGCCCAGCGGTCGGCCGTCGTCCCCTCGCCGTGCACGCGGCTCCTCGGTCAGGACCGGCTCGACGGGCCCGCTCCCCGCTTGCGTCGACGGCCGCGCTCGGCGCCGTGCTGAGCGTCGTCATCGGGTGCGGGAGCCAGGAGCCATCGGTCACGCCGAGTCAGCTCCCGACGCTCCCGACCGTCGTCGACACACCCTTCCCGACCGGCGCGCTCGATCCCGGCGTCGGGTGGCAGCGCGTCGATCTGACGGGCGTCGCTTCGCCGAACCTCATGTCGGCAGTGACGGTCGCCGCCGGGCGGTTCCTTGCAGTCGGTGTGGGCGGCGAGGCCGATCGGCAGCCGATCGCGCTCGACGCCACGGACGGCCTGAACTGGACGTCGGAGCCGATCACGAGCCACTACGGCGGCCCGTCCGCCTTGCAGGTGGTGGGAGACGGTGTCGTCGCGGTGGGCGCGGGCGGCACGAGCCGTTGCGCGCATCCGTTCGCCTTCGACAGCTGGGCGCGAGCCGCCGACGGTCGCTGGACGGAGGCGCCATGGAGCGATGCCTTCTGCGGCGGCCTGAACCAGTCTCACGTGCTCGCGTGGCGGGGCGAGGCCTGGCTCGTGGCGTCCGGGAGCGGCGACCAGCCATTCGACTGGTCGAGCGTGGACGGGCGGACCTGGACGCCGCGCGGCACGGTCGGCGGGATCCTGCCGACCGCCGCGGTCGCCGACGGCGATGATCTCCTCGCGTTCGGGACGGACGAAGCGGGCGCGGTTGCGGCGCGTCGTTCGAGCGACGGCATCCACTGGGCGATCGTCTCGATGGCGCCCGTCGCGTCCCAGACCGTTCCCGCGGCATTCGTCCGGGGTGGCCGTCTCCAGGCGTTCCTCGACACGAGCGGCCGGATCGACGTCCTGACGCGCGACGCCGCCGGCACGGCGTCGATCGTGCAGACGAAGGGGATGGAGGGTGTCGGGGACGGCGGCACCTTCGTCGACCTGGGGGATCGTCTCGTCCGTCTGGCCCAGGATGCCGACAGCCTTCCGGTCGGTTGGTCATCGACCGACGGTGTCGCATGGACGCCGATCCAGCTGCCCGCGGACAGTGGACCCGGAACCAGCCTCAACGGGATCGCGGTCCTCGACGGCGTTGCCGTCCTCGTCGGGCAGACCGTCACACCGGATGGATCGGCCTCGGTCGGGGCCATCTGGGCCGGGTCGGAGACGCTCCTGGCCGGCTGACTCAGGCGCCGGCGGGAACGATGACGCCTGGGGCGGTCGTCCGGGCAACGGTTTCCGCCACGCGGCGAATCGCGGCCTGGAGTCGCCGATCCGGACGGGTCCAGCCCGCGTCCGCGCTCGCCGGGGCGGTCCGGCCGTGCCAGGGCAGGAAGCGGGTGGGACGGACCCGGATGACGAGCGAGTACGCCCGGAGGAATTCCTCACGCGACAGCCCGATCTCGGCCATCTGATCGCGGTACTTCCGGAGGTGGCCCGGCGGCAGGACGTCGGCCGCGGGCGCCTCGAGGATCTCCGCGATCCCCTCGAGCAGGCCCACGTCGAAGTCCTCGTCCGGCTCGCCGAGCGCGAGCATGACCCGTGGGTTCGCGCGGAGGTTCGCGACCTTCTTCGCCTGGGGCTTTGACGCGATGAGGACGGTTTCGCCGTCCCAGCTGAACCAGATCGGAACGAGGTGGGGCGTCCCGTCCGGGCGGACCGTGCTGAGCCACACGACCGGCTCGGCGTCGAGGAGGCGGCCGATTCGAGCGGCGGAGGCGGCGTCCACGGCGTCCATGCCGGAGATCGTCGCCGTCGCCCGCCGTGCGGTCAGCCGTCGCTCGACGCCGGTCGGGATCGACATCCGTCGATATCGGTCATCCGTCGGATGGCGCCGCGCCGTCGGCGATCGGCGCCGCGCTCAGGTGGTCGCTTCAGCGACGCTCCGTCGCCCGCTCCTCGCTGACCTGCTCCTCGGTCGCATCGGTCGCCGGCGTCGCCTTTGGGGCCCGGCGCCTCGGGGCGACGCCGTTCTCCGACGGCAGCGGCCAGCTCCACGTCTTCAGGCGCCGGAGCAGCCGCCGCCCGGTCAGGTCGAGGTGGATCGGCGTCACGGCGATCCGGCGGTGGACGACCGCATAGAAGTCCGTGCCCTCGACCGCCAGACCGGATGGTGGCGGTCCGCCGATCCAGAAGTAGGGGATTCCCCGCGGGTCCAACCGTTCGACGAGCTGGTCCTGGTAGACACGCCGGCCGAGCCGCGTCACCTCGATCCCGTCGCACTCCTCGATCGGGACAGCGGGGACGTTCACGTTGACGAGCTCGCCCCGCGACAGGCCGTGCTCGAGGATGTTCCGGGCGACGATCGTGGCCGCGGTCGCGGCGAGGCTGAAGTCCGGGTGCTCGTAATACTCCTGGCTGATCGCGAACGCCGGGCAGCCGTTGATCACGGCCTCCATCGCCGCGCTCACGGTCCCGGAGTAGGTGATGTCGTCGCCGAGGTTCGCGCCGTAGTTGATCCCGGACGCGACGAGATCGAAGCCGTGGCCGAAGTAGCCCAGGAAGGCGATGCTGACGGCGTCCGTCGGGCTGCCGTCGACCGAATAACCGATCGAGCCGTCCGCGAGCGTCCGCTCCCGGATGCGGAGCGGGCGCATCAGGGTCTTCTGGTGACCGACGGCGCTCTGGTTCGTGTCCGGCGCGACGACCGTCGTGTCGCCGATGGGCTCGAGCGACTGCTTCAGGGCGAGGAGCCCGCGGGACTCCACGCCGTCGTCGTTGGTGATCAGGATCTTCGGCCGCGTCGACCAGTCGTGGAGAGGGCCGGGCGTCTTCCGGAGCGCCCGTGGGCCGCCGCGGGCCGCGCCGCCGGCAACCGGCTCGCCCCGCTCCTTGTCGAGGTCCCGTCGCTCCGTCCTCGCCCGCTCACGGGTCATGTCCGGGGTGGCGCCCTCGGACGAATCGGCGGCGCCCGTGGATGGTCGGGCGCGACGGCCCGGTGGATCGGACGGCATCGGCCTACGTCGTCACGTCGGGATCGACACCGGGCACGGGCTCCGTCGGGATCCGGACCTTGCGGCCCTCGCGTTCCTCGAGGCGCCTCGCGGCCCTGGCCGCGACCGGCGACGGCTCGCGCGTCAGCACGAGGTAGTGGAAGAAGAACGCCGACAGCACCGCCGCGATCGGGATCGCGAAGATCGCCCCGGCCACACCGGCGATCTTGCTGCCGATCAGGACGGAGCCGAGCACGACGATCGGGTGGATGCCCACCGCTTCCTGCATCAGCCGCGGCTGGAGGGCGTTCATCACGATCAGCCAGCCGATGCCCATGAGCAGGATCGCGGGCAGCGCGTGGTCGCCCGGGGTGAGCAGGGCGACGATCACCGGCGGTGCCCAGGCGACGAACGGTCCGAAGAACGGGATCGCCATCAGGACGCCCGAAGCAGCCGTCGTGACCGCGAGGTAGGGGAGGGCGAGCACGGCGCTCGTCAGGGCGGCCACCGCGGCGTAGACCACGCCGAGGATCGCCTGGCCGCGGAGGAAGCCACCGAAGGACCGGGCGATGCTCGTCTCGAGAAGGCGGGTCTCCTCCTTCCACGCCGGGGGCACGATCCGGAAGAAGAAGGACAGGATCGCGTCGCGGTCCGCGACCATGTACAGCGACAGGATCAGGATGATGAGCAGGTTGCCGACCGCGCCGAGGCTCGCGACCGCGAGCTGCTGAACGGGACCCGCAAGCTGGGCGGCGTACGAGGCGAGGTTGTCGATGAACGCCTGGCCCTGGCTCACGAGGTCCACCTGGTTGAGGCCGAGCGCCTTCAGGCGGTCCTGCCAGGGCGCGAGGATCTCCGGCAGGTTCTGGCGGAGGTCGGGGACGCCGGCGACGAACGCCGCGATCGACTGGGCCAGCGCCCCCGCGACGAGGACGACGACGAGGACGATCGCGCCGACGAGCACGGCGTAGACGAGAACGACGGCTCCGACGCGGGGCAGCACGGGGATCAGCCGGATCAGACCGGCGACGACGGGGCTGAGGATGAACGCGAGAAGCCACGCCAGGAAGAAGACGAGGATGACGTCGCCGAAGGCGAAGAACACGGTCGCCGCGAAGCTGATCGCGACCATCGCGAGGACGATCGCGCCGAGGACGAGGACCGCGGTGAGCCAGCGCTGCTGCCGATCGCTCAGGCTGACCATCCTGCGGCTTCACCTCGGCGCGTGAAGCGGCTCCGACGCCGCGTGAAAGCGGCGCCGACGCCGCACGAAACGGCTCCGACGCGAGGAGGGGCGGCGCCCCTCCCCTTCGCGGCCATGGTAGACCGCGCCGCTCACCCGACGCTTCACACCGGCCGTCGCTCCGTGCCTCGGACAGGACCGCTGACGGGGGCTAGCGCAGCCCCATCCGCTCGCGGACCTCGTCCATCGTCGCCTTCGCCTTCGGGGCGAGCCGGTCGGCGCCCTCCTCGAGGATCCCGTCGATCTCGGCCGGGTGTGCCATCAGCTCCGCGTAGCGCTCCCGGGCCGGCGCATAGTGGCGGACGATCCGCTCGCCCAGCAGCTTCTTCATGTCGACACAGCCGGTTCGCGCCGTCCGCTCGCCGTCCCACAGGTCCTCGTAGTCGTCGCCGAAGAACCGTTGCAGCTGGCAGACGTTGCAGACCTCCGGCCGGCCGGGATCGGACCGCTTGATCCGCTGGGTATCCGTCACCATCGACATCACCTGGCGGCGGACCAGGTCGGGCTCGCCGAGGATGTCGATCGTGTTCCCGAGCGACTTGCTCATCTTCCGGACGCCGTCCGTGCCGAGGACGACCGGCGCCTCCGTGTAGACCGCCTGCGGCTCCGGGAACGTGTCGCCGTACCGGCGATTGAACGCCCGCACGATCTCTCGCGACAGCTCCAGGTGGGCGGCCTGGTCACGGCCAACCGGCACGAGCGACGCCTTGTAGATCACGATGTCTGCGGCCTGCAGGACCGGGTAGGTCAGCAGGCCGTGGTTCACGTCGTCGGGCTGCTGGGCGACCTTCTCCTTGTAGGTCGGCGTCCGCTCGAGCCAGCTCACGGGCGTCACCGTCGCCAGCAGCCACATCAGCTCCGTGTGCTCGGGGCGGTGGCTCTGGACGAAGAGCGTGCACTGCTGCGGATCCAGGCCGAGCGCCAGCAGGCCCGCCGCCATCTCGCGCGTCCTCGCCCGCAGCAGGTCGGCGTCGTGGGTGCTCGTCAGCGCGTGGTAGTCGACGATGCAGTAGATCGCCTCGTACTTCGACTGGAGCGCGACGTAGTTCCGGATGGCGCCGAGATCATTGCCGAGGTGGACGATCCCGGACGGCTGGATGCCGGAGAAGGTCCGCGGCTTGACCCCGGCAGCCTCGGTCGGGGCGGGGGCGGATGCCGGCGCCACGTCGGTCGTCATGGCGGGCGAGTGTAGCCGAGGCGCTCGGGCGCCCGTACCATTCGGCCCGATGACGCCGCCGTCGCGACGCCCGGAACCGCGCTTGCCCGTCCACTGCGCCGTCGGACCCAAGCCGGTTCGTCCACGGCCATGAACGGCTCTCCGCTGCGGATCGGCCTGCTGGGCGCGGGCGCGGTCGGTCGCGAGGTGGCCCGAGCGCTGCTCGAGCGAGCGGACGAGCTGGCGCCGGACGACGGCGCACGGCTCGAGCTGGCCGCGATCGCCGTGCGGGACGTCGGCCGAGCCCGGTCCAACGGCGTGCCCGCCGACTACCTGACCGACGCGCCGGCCCATCTCGTCGCGTCGCGCGACACCGACGTCATCGTCGAGCTGATCGGTGGCGATGAGCCGGCTCGGACGCTGATCGCCGCGGCGCTCACTGCCGGCAAGTCGGTCGTGACCGCCAACAAGCACGTCCTCGCACATCACGGCGCGGAGCTCGAGACGATCGCCCGTCGAACGGGATCGGCGCTGCGGTTCGAAGCCTCCGTCGGTGGCGGCGTCCCCGTCCTGGGACCGCTCGCGACGGAGCTCGCGGGCAACCGGATCGAGGCGGTCCGGGGCATCGTCAACGGGACGACGAACTACATCCTCAGCGCAATGGCGGATGAGAGCCGGGAGTACGCCGACGTCCTCGCCGACGCACAGGCGCTGGGCTATGCGGAGGCCGATCCGAGCGGTGACGTCGAGGGCCGCGACGCCGCGAACAAGCTCGTCGTGCTCGCCCGGCTCGCGTTCGGCCGCTGGATCGCCGTCGATGACGTCCGGATCACGGCCGCCACTGGACCCGGCGCCGGTCGGCCCGGGATCACGGGCGTCTCGGCCGCGGACATCGCCATGGCTCGGACAGCTCGCCACGTCATCAAGCTGATCGCGGAGGCTCGCCGTGGCGTGCCGGATCGCGGGCAGCCGAGCGTCGTCGCATCGGTCCTGCCGACACTCGTGGACGCCGAGTCGCCGCTGGGCCGGACGTCCGGTGTCCTCAACCGGATCGAGATCGATGCGTCGCCGGTGGGAACCGTCGCGTTCAGTGGCCCGGGCGCCGGCGGGGCCGCGACGTCCAGTGCCGTCCTCGGCGACCTGGTCGCGATCGCCCGCGGCCTCGGCAGCACCTGGGCCGGGCTGCCCGCCGCGGACGGGACCGAAGTGCGCGTCCCCGCCGCCGGCAGGACGGGCGCGACGTGACCGAGATGCGCTCCGCGACGCGCGCCCGGCCGTCGCTGATGGAGCGGTACCGCGATCTCCTGCCCATCACGGCAGCCACGCCGGACCTGACCCTGGGCGAGGGCCACACGCCGCTGGTCCACCTCCGTCGTCTCGGTGCCCGGCTGGGCCTCTCGCAGCTCTACGCCAAGGTCGAGGGCCAGAACCCGACGGGCTCGTTCAAGGACCGGGGGATGGTCGTCGCGGTGGCGAAGGCGGTCGAGGCCGGGGCGAAGGCCATCATCTGCGCGTCGACCGGCAACACCTCGGCATCCGCTGCGGCGTACGGGGCGGCTCATGGCCTCGAGGTCGTCGTCGTGCTGCCCGCGGGGAAGATCGCGGTCGGCAAGCTGCTGCAGGCGATCGTCGCCGGAGCGCGGGTCGTCGCCATTGATGGCAACTTCGACGCCGCGTGGCGGGTCGTCCGCGCGTTGTCCGAGCAGGACGATCACCCCGTCACGCTCGTCAATTCCGTGAACCCGTACCGGCTCGAAGGCCAGAAGACGGCCGCGTTCGAGATCTGCGATGACCTGGGCCGGGCGCCGGACGTCCTCGCGATTCCCGTCGGGAATGCCGGCAACATCAGCGCGTATTGGGCGGGCTTCCGCGAGTACGCGGCGCGCGACGTCGTCGCGTCCACCCCGAGGATGCTCGGCTTCCAGGCGGCCGGCGCCGCCCCGCTCGTCCTCGGGCGGCCGATCGACGACCCGGAGACGGTCGCGACGGCGATTCGGATCGGCAATCCGGCGTCCTGGCAGAAGGCGATCGCCGCGCGGGACGAGAGCGGCGGCCGGATCGACGCCGTGAGCGACGATCAGATCCTGGCGGCGTGGCGCGACCTCGCCACCGAAGAGGGGATCTTCTGCGAACCATCGTCGGCGGCGTCGCTTGCCGGGGTCGTCGCGCTGGCGGGGTCGGACGCGATCACTCGCGACGCGACGGTCGTCTGCGTCCTGACCGGGAGTGGGTTGAAGGATCCGTCGACCGCGGACCGGGTGGCGGCGACGGAGCGGGTGATCGACTCGGCGGCGACCGTCGGGGCTGTCGCGACGGCCCTGGGCTGGTGACGACGGGGGAGACCGGGGTACCGAGAGAGGGACGGACCCGATGGTGACGAACTGGCTGGCGGAGCTCGATGGGCGGCGGGTCACCGTCGAGGTCCCGGCGTCGAGCGCGAACCTCGGCGCCGGCTACGACTGCCTCGGCGTGGCGCTCGGGCTGACGAACCGCGTCGAGGTCGAGGTCCGCGGCTGGAGTCGCGGCGAGATCGACCTGACCGTCGACGGGGAGGGAGCCGATGAGCTGGCCGCGGATCGCACGAACCGCTGCGTCCAGGGGATCGAAGCCGCGCTGCGCGAGGTCCGTGGCGAGCTCCCCGACGGCGTCGGCTGGCGGCTCGAGATGCACAACGAGATCCCGCTCGCGCGTGGGCTGGGTTCGTCGGCCGCGGCGACCGTCGCCGGCCTCGTCGCGGGCAACGCGCTGCTCGGCGAGCCGCTGACCCAGGCCGACCTGCTCCGCCTCGCGACGGCGATCGAGGGCCATCCGGACAACGCCACCGCCGCCCTTCTCGGCGGCTTCACGGCCTGCGCGATCGTGGACGGCACGATCGAGGCCGTCCGGTTCGATGCCCCGCGCGATCTCCGGGCGATCCTCTTCATCCCCGACCTCCGTCTCCCGACCGCCGAGATGCGCGCCGCCGTGCCGAAGAAGGTCCCGCTCGACGACGCCGTGGCCAACCTGACCCGCGTCGCCCTCGGTGTCGCCGGGATGGCAACCGGCCGCTACGAGCTCCTCCGCGTGCTGATGGTCGACCGCCTCCACGAGCCGGCCCGGGCGGCCGTCTATCCCCAGCTGCCGCGACTCGTCGAGGCCGCCCGGGAAGCGGGGGCGATCGGGGCATGCCTCTCCGGGGCGGGGTCGACCGTGCTGGCCTTCTCGGACTCCGTTCGGACGATCACCCGGATCGAGGCCGCGTTCGGCGCGGCGGCGGCCGACACGGACCTCCCCGGTCACATCTCCGTGGTCTCGCCGCGGAACCTCGGGGCGGCGGTGCTCAAGCGCCTCTGACCCCCGGTTGTCCGGTCGCGATCGCCGAGCCGAACGGGCGGTTTGGTGCGGTCCGGACGCGTCCAGAGACGTCCAGGCGAGTCCGGTGGCGTCCGTCGCGATTGACGCACCCCCCACACTCGGCGCGTGGACGGCTTCATCCACACGATCGGGGAAGGCGTGAGCGGGCTGGTCGTCGGCTCGTTCACGTTCATCGGTCAGACGCTCCGGGGGATCGTGGCGTCGCTCGACGCGGCACTACCCGGCGGCATGCTCGCCGCCGTCGTCTTCGTCGGCCTCGTGGTCGCTGCCTGGCAGCTCGCCAAGCGCTGACCGCGAGTCGCTACTCCCGCTCGCCGGCCCCCTCGTCGTCGCCGGCGCGCTTCCGGCCGCCCTGCGCCGGCGGCGTCCAGGCGCGGTCACCATAGCGCTGCTGACGGCGCACCAGGTCGGTGGTCCGGTCCTGCTCGAAACGGGCGTGCTCCAGCTCGTGAGCGCGCTCGTCGTCGTCCGTCGAGTCGCCGGGCGCTCCCGGTTGCGGGCCACCTCGATCGGGCGACCCGTCCTCGCCGCCGAGCAGACGCCGGAGGAAGCCCATCGTCAGCTGACGAGGCTCGGCGTGTGCCCGCGGACGAACGTCAGCGTCTCCTCCCAGGCTGCCGCGCTCGCGGCGGCGAACTCGGCCGCCTTCCGGTCGAAGAAGCTGTGCGGCGCCCCGTCGTAGACGACGAACCGATGCTCGACGTCGGCCCTCGTGAGCGCCGCGTCGAACTGGTCGATCGCCTCGCGCGTGATTCCCTGGTCCGCCCCGCCGAAGAGACCGAGGACCGGATTCGCGAACCGGTCGACGAGGTCGATGGGCGCAGGGATGTCGCCGCGCCCGGGGCCGACCGGGAACCCGTAGAAGCCGATCGAGCCGGCCAGGTCGGCGCCGAGCGTGGGTGTCAGGAAGGCGAGCCGGCCGCCCATGCAGAAGCCGACGCTGAACAGCGCCTCGACCCGACCCTCGTCCTCGTTCCGGAGATTCTGGGCCGCCGCGAGCACGTCCGCGGAGACGCCGGCCCAGGTCAGCTGACCGACGTGGGGCATGTATTCGAAGTCGTCACCGCGCCCGGTCAGGCCGGCCGTCCGGCCGAAGTAGTCGATTGCGATCGCGTCGACCCCGTTCTCCGCGAATCGGAGCGCGAGCTCCTCGAAGAACGGGTGGAGTCCTCGGACGTCGGGCAGGATGACGATCCCCGCCGAGATCGGCTCGGAGGCCCGCGCCCGGTACGTCCGGAACCGGTTGCCGTCGGACGCCTCGAGCACGAGCTCGGACGAATCGAGGGCGCCTCCGGCGATCGGGGCGATCGGCGGTCGGGAATCGAGATCGAAGCACATGACGGCTCCTCGGGACGCGATTGCCTGCCGGCGCGGATGGGTGCGCGGCGGTCGCGGGAAGGCTACCTCGGGTCGGGATTCGCCGAATTCGACCGCCTCAGTGGGGGATCAACCCGGTCATCACGGCGCTCCCGGCGTCCTTCCGGCCCAGCGTCCCGACGCCGAGGTAGTACTCGATCGTGTGAAGCAGGCTGTAGTGGCTGTATCCGGCGGTCGATCGACCGCCGGCCGGGACGGACCGCCGGATCGGCGACCCGACCGCGAACGTCACGACGTGGTTCGCGGCCGATCCGTCGTCCTCGTCGAAGGTCACGATCAGCAGCGATCGGTGGGCCTTCCAGGCTGGGCTCCCCATCAGGAGCTTCGAGAACCCGCCCAACCACGCGTCGCCGGTCGCGA
>JBPYEM010000113.1:0-3193 GCA_051985205.1 Candidatus Limnocylindrales bacterium
GTGGAACGGGTCGAACGTGCCGCCGAGGACCCCGATGCTGCCCGGCACGACGGGCACAGGCGCCGTCCGGCTCACGCCTCCCAGGGTTGCGCCTCCCACTCGAGCTCCGTCGTCCCGATCCGGACCAGGTCGCCGGGTCGGATGCCTCGCCGCCGAAGCTCGTCGTCGATCCCGGACCGGGCCAGCTCCCGCTGGAACCGCTCGGCGGACTCCTCGACGTCGAAGTTCGTCTGTGCCGCGACCCGCTCGATCCGGCGGCCGACCACGCGATAGGCGCCATCCGCGTCGACGTCGACGCTGAAGCCGTCGCCGAGCGCCTCGATCCGATGGACGACGACCCCGGCCGGCTCAGCCGGCTGCCCGAGCTCCGCCGCGGACGGCAGGAGCTCCGCGACCCGGGCGCGAAGCTCGGGCAGGCCGGTCCCGTCGGCCGCGGAGATCGCGACGACCAGCTCGCCGGCCTCCTCGCGCGCTCGCCGGAAGGCAGGCCACGCATCCGCGGCCGCCGGCCGGTCGATCTTGTTGAAGACGACGAGGATCGGCTTCTCGAGGAGCGCGGGGTCATGCGCGGCGAGCTCCTCGCGGATGACGTCGTGGTCCCAGCCGGGGTCGCGATCAGAGCCGTCGACGACGTGGAGCAGGACCCGGGTCCGCTCGACATGACGAAGGAACGCGTGGCCAAGGCCGGCACCGCTCGACGCGCCCTCGATCAGGCCGGGGACGTCGGCGATCGTCGGCCGCCGCTCGTCGCCGTCGCCGTCGACCGCGAGGTCCATGACGCCGAGGTTCGGCTCGAGCGTCGTGAACGGATAGTCGGCGATCTTCGGCCGGGCGGCCGTCAGCGCCGCGAGCAGCGTCGACTTCCCCGCGTTCGGCAGGCCGACCAGCCCGATGTCGGCGATCAGCCGGAGCTCGAGCCGGAGCGTTCGGTCCTCGCCTGGCTCGCCCTTCTGGGCATGCTTGGGCGCCTGGTGGGTCGATGTCTTGAAATGCGTGTTGCCGAGCCCGCCCCGGCCACCTCGGGCGATCATCGCGGTCTGCCCCACCGCGACCAGGTCGGCGATCAGGGCACCCGTCTCCGCGTCGAGGACAGCCGTCCCGGGTGGGACGTCCAGGTACAGGTCATCACCGGCCGCGCCGTGGCGGCGGGCACGCTCCCCGCGGCCACCGGACGACGCCTTGAAATGGTGCTTGTAGCGGAAGTCGCGGAGCGTCGTCTGTCCGGCATCGACGCGAAGGAAGACCGAACCGCCTCGTCCGCCGTCGCCACCGTCGGGACCGCCGCGCGGGACGTGGGCCTCGCGTCGGAACGTCGCCGCGCCGTCACCGCCGTCGCCGGCCTTGACGAAGATCGTGACGCGGTCGAGGAACATCGTCGGGATTGTCGCCCGGTGGCGCGTCCGCGTCGCCGGCCCTCCTCCGTGCCGGCGACGCGACGGGCCCTCAGCAGGACCGCTGAGTCAGAGGTAGAGCAGCGGGTTGACGCGTGTGCCGCCGTCCCAGACGGGGCCGCGCCAGACCTCGAAGTGGAGGTGCGGACCCGTGGCATTGCCCGTCATGCCGATCCGGCCGACCTGCTGGCCGCGACCGACGCTCTGGCCGCGACCGACGGTGATCGCCGACATGTGGTTGTACGTCGTGTAGAGGTTCGAGCCGTGGCTGATCCACACCTGGTAGCCGCCGCCGTTGTCCTTCCAGCCGGCGAAGATCACGGTGCCGGACGCCGCGGCGACGACCTTGCTCCCGTAGTCGGCGGCGATGTCGATCGCGTAGTGGCCGTAGTGGAAGTACTGGCTGATGTAGTTGTTGCCGCCGATGACCGGCCAGAGGAACCTGCCGCCGGTGTAACGGGAGGGCGGCCGCGAGGTCGTTGGATGGGACGTCCGCGTCGTCGGGGTGGTCGGTCTCGTCGTCGTGGGCTTCGGGGCCGGGGCGGCGATGCCGCTGCCGCGCGCGCCGGGGATCGTCAGCGTCTGGCCGACGACGAGGGACGGATCGGCGAGATCGTTGGCATCGACGATGTCCGCTGCGGCGACGTCGTACTTCGCCGCGAGGCTGTCGAGCGTGTCGGTCGGGCCGACGGTCACGACGATGCCACTCACGGGCGGGATCACGATGATCTGGCCGACGTGCAGGGCATCCTTCGACGTCAGGTGGTTCGCCCACCAGAGGGTCATCATCGTGACGCCGTAGTGCTTGGCGATGCCCGTCAAGGTGTCGCCGGACTTCACGCGGTAGGTCTGGATCAGGTCCTTGCCGTCGGCAACGGTCGTGTCGACCGAACCGGGCTTGACGATCGTGCCGTCCGCCGCGAAGGGACCGTCGATCGCGGGTGGCGCCGATGCGCCGAGGCGCGACAGCGCGCTCAGGTTCGGGTCCGTCGGGCCATCGGCACCCACGGCGGCGGTCTGCGAATCGCCCTCGATCCCGGCGACCGCGCCGCCGAGGGCGATCCTCGGCTCCGCCCCGGCACCGGACGTGTTGCCCGTCGCGCCGGACACGCTGGAGATGTCGAGATTGCTGACCGCAAGTGCCGCGGCCACGAGGCCGATCGCCGTCAGGGAGACGGCACGCTCACCGGAGATGCGGGGACGGCCAAGGGAACGAGGCGCACGGAGCGCGGCCACGACCGAGAGGCTGCGTCGCTGGATCGTTGCGGCCGCCGGTGAGCGGCGGGCCGGGGTCGGACGCAACCGCGCGATGACGCGCTGGACGCCGACCGTCGCATTGAGCAATACGGTCTCCTGGAACAGATCGTGGACGGCCAGCGCTGGGGATGGGGCGCGGGGGACGGGCCGTCCGGGTCGCGATATGGAGCTGGGGGTCTCATCCGCGGCCGGGCTCGCACACAGTGGCGCGGGCTCACGACATCGGCGGAACCGTAACAGACCCGTAACGATTCACGCAAACGCCGACACGAACGTTGCGCTGGCGTCTTGGCACCACATCCCCCGCCGGGGTCGGGCGCCTCGCCAGTCGACCATCGCGGCGGCGCGGATCGTCGAGCGCGGAGCGCATCCCGCCAGGGACGCGGCGTCCAGGCGCGACAGCCCTTCTAGGCTTCGAGACTCTTCGTCAAGGACCCGAGGAACTGGACGTTGGTCTCCGTCTTGGAAAGCCGGTTCAGCAGGAGCTCGATGCCCTCGTTGGTGCCGACCGCCGAGAGCATCCGGCGCATCGTCCAGACCATCTT
>JBPYEM010000114.1:0-2918 GCA_051985205.1 Candidatus Limnocylindrales bacterium
AACGAGGCACGGACCCAGAGCGACACCACGACCGCGGGGTTGGCAGCCGCCGAGGGGGCGCGCCGCCCGGCGGACCGTCCGACCGACCCTGCGGCCGTGGACGATCGACCACGTTCGACCCTGATCCTTCTCGAGGCGACCGACGACGACGTCGTCTGCACCGACGACCTCTGCCTGCCGGCGGAGGTCGGGCGATGAAGGTCGAGATCTGGTCCGACGTCGTGTGCCCGTGGTGCTACATCGGCAAACGCCGCTTCGAGCGCGCGCTCGCGTCGTTCGACGGCGCGGACGAGGTCGAGGTCGCCTGGCGCAGCTTCCAGCTCAACCCTGCCCATCCCCGCGGAACCCGGACGAACCATGACGAGCACCTCGCCGAGAAGCTCGGTACGACGCGCGACGAGGTCCGCCAGCTGAACGAGCGCGTCATCGGTCTCGCCGCCGCCGAGGGACTGCACTACGACTTCGACCGGTACCAGGTGATCAACACCTTTGACGCCCATCGCGTCGCCCACCTCGGGGCGAGCCTCGGTCTCGGCGACGCGATCGAGGAGCGCCTGCTTCGCGCCCAGCTCGAGGAGGGCGAGGTTCTCGACGACGAAGCGACGCTGACCCGCCTTGGGTCCGACGTCGGCATCCCTGCCGAGCAGACACGCGACGTCCTCGCCACGGACGCCTACGCGGACGCCGTGCGTGCGGACATCGACGAGGCCCGCGACCTGGGGATCAACGGCGTCCCGTTCTTCGTGATCGATCGCCGGTTCGGGATCTCCGGCGCCCAGCCGGCGGAGGTCTTCAGCCGGGCCCTGACGATGGCGAAGACCGAGGAGGCGCGGACCGCCTGACCCTGTCCCGGCCGCCGAGGGGCGGAGGCCGGACGGCGACGCCGGTCAGCCGGCGATCGCGAGCAGCGGGTCGCCCGCGTTCATCGCCAGTGACGACACCAGGAAGATGACCACGCCGTCGATCGGGGCGGTCGGTCGTTCGAGGACGCCACCGAACGCGTCCTGCACCTCACCGACGGCGGTGCCGGCGGTGACCCGATCGCCGACCGCCACTCGCGGGTGCCAGTAGCCGGACGTTGATGCCCGCATCCAGGCCTCGTGCTCGAGAACCTCGCTCGCGAAGGCCGGCGTTTCGGGCGCCTCGTCGATGAGGCCGGCGGCGCGGAGCAGTCGCCGGAAGCCCGCCGCGTGGAGCTCGACGTTCTCCCGTGGCCACAGACCCTGTCCGCCGACCTCGCCGAGGACCGCGGGGATGCCCATCGCCGCGGCCGTCGTCGTCGTCGATCCGGGCAGCGGGCCGACCGCGATGTAGCGGAGCCCGTAGGCCGTCGCGAGCTCCCGTGCCCGCGTATCCACGCCGGGATTGCCGGTTTCCTCGATCCCCGTGAACGAGACGAGCGCTTCGTTCATGTCACCGCAGTGCATGTCGACGTAGACGTCGCTGCCGGCGATGACGTTCGTTGCCAGCCAGTGGGCGAGTCGCTGCGACGGCGTCCCGG
This sequence comes from Candidatus Limnocylindrales bacterium, assembly GCA_051985205.1. Lineage (GTDB taxonomy): Bacteria > Chloroflexota > Limnocylindria > Limnocylindrales > CSP1-4 > CF-46. The sequence goes on from JBPYEM010000114.1 coordinate 1,502, forward strand.
CCGCGTCGCCGGGGAACTGCCGGTTCAGGTTCAAGCCGTCGGCCGGGTTGACATAGATCGACCGCGCGGCAAACGCCCGCGGGTTCGCGGTCAGGACGGCGACGAGCGACCCGCGGACGCCGGCCGGATCCAGGGACATCGCGACCTCCCGGAGCGCGGCGATCGAGACGTACTCCGCACCGTGGATCCCCGCCGTCACGCCGACCCGCGGGCCCGGCTCGCGACCGTGGACGATCGCGATCGGCAGCGAGACGGAGCTGCCGCCGCCCACGTCGACGTCGGCGTGACCGGTCTCGCGCGTGCCCGCCCGGGCGGACACGCCGCCCACGGTCAGGGTCCCGCGGTCGCTGCTCACGAGATCAGCCGTCAGCCCGCCGGCGGAGCCGCCTCGTCGGCCGCGGCCGTCGCTCCCTGCGGGCGATGCGTCGGCGAGCGGAGGGGATCACTGCCGCCGAACCACGAGACGGACGTCACCGCCCAGAACGCCGCCATGCCGGCGAGCCGGTCGGCGTACGTCTGCCGCGCCTCGGAGAACGCGGTCCACGCCTCCGCCTCGGGGACGAGGCGATAGCCCGCGGACGCGAGCCGGGCGTAGACGGCATCGAACGCGGGACGGTCGAGCCTGACGGTGGCGGTGGCGGCGTTGCCGAGGTTCGAGATGTCCTCGACGAGATGGTCGCCGAGCGCCTTGACGAGCTCGGCCTGGCCGCGCGGCACGCCCTCGATCGTCGTCAGCACCAGCGTCGCCGTGTCGAGGACGGTCCCGAGCGCGCTGATCCAGGACAGGTTGTCGTGGCTCGAGCGGAAGTACCCCAGGAGCGGATATGCGACGTGCGAATCCAGGACCTCGACGATCCACCGCTCCCATTCGCCGAAGAACGCCGGCAGGTGGTCGTCGAGATGGACGCGGCGGAGGTTCTCGAGGAGCGTGACCGCGGACATCGGCGAGCCGGCCTTGGCGGCGAGGAGGACGACCGGCGCCTCCCGGCGCTGGTAGTTCGCGTAGAGGGAGAAGAGGAACGTGACGACGAGGGCGACGACACCGAGGCCGACGGCTGCCGCAGCGATGACCGCGATCTGGGCGAGCGGCTGGACCGGGACGATGTCGCCGTAGCCGATCGTCAGGACGGAGCTCGCGGCGAGGTACAGCGCCGTGCCGAGGTTGGTCGGTGCCGGCTGGAGCTCGTCGCGCAGGCCGAAGAGGATCAGCCCGAACGCGACGATGATCACGATCAGCCAGACCGCGAGCAGGACGAGCGTCGCCGCCGGCGCGAAGAAGCCGAGGAGTCGCTCCCGGCCGGCGCTCCGGCCGCCGGCCGGGCCGGCGAACGCCCGAAGCACGCGCCAGGAGCCGCGCACGAGATACCGACCGATCCGGAACCAGCCCGGCGTCGGCCGCGGGACGACGACGGTCTCG
>JBPYEM010000115.1:0-4486 GCA_051985205.1 Candidatus Limnocylindrales bacterium
CGTCTTCGCGGGCGACCATGGGATCACGGCGCAGGGCGTGTCGCCCTATCCGGCCGACGTCACCCGCCAGATGGTCGCGAACTTCCTGGCCGGCGGTGCGGCGATCAACGTCCTCGCCTCGGCCGCGGTCGCGGAGCTCGTCGTCGTCGACGTCGGGGTCGCCGGGCCACCCCTTTCCGGCCGCCATGCGACCGCGGGGCAGTCGAGCGTCCGGTTCGTCGACGCCCGCGTCTCGGCCGGCACCCGCGACTTCTCGCGGCAGGCGGCGATGACCGGCGACGAGGTCGCGCGGGCGATGACGGCGGGTGCCGAAGTCGTCGAAGGGCTGGTCGGTCGCGGCTGCGACCTCCTCGGCGTCGGTGAGATGGGCATTGGCAACACGACCGCGTCGAGTGCGATCGTCGCCGCCCTGACGGGACGCCCGGCGCGCGACGTGACGGGTGCCGGGACGGGCCTCGACGCGGCGGGCGTCGCCCGCAAGGCGGAGGTGATCCAGGCGGCGATCGCGCGGCACCAGCCGGACCCGGGCCGGCCGCTGGACGTCCTCGCGACGTTCGGCGGGCTCGAGATCGCGGCGCTCGTCGGCGCGATCCTGGCGGCCGCCGCCCGCGGCATCCCCGTGATCCTCGACGGGTTCATCACGGGCGCGGCAGCCCTCGTCGCAGCACAGCTCGCGCCGGACCTGCCGCCGCGCCTGCTCGCGAGCCACCGATCGGCCGAGCCAGGTCACGGCATCGTCCTCGAGGAGCTCCGCCTCGATCCGCTCCTCGATCTGGGTCTGCGGCTCGGCGAGGGCAGTGGAGGCGCGCTCGGCATCCCGATCGTGGTGGCGGCCGCGCGGATCGTGGGCGAGATGGCGACCTTCGCCGACGCGGGCATCAGCGACCGCGACTGACGAGCGCGGTCGACCGGCGCCGCGCGATCCGCGATCATCGCCGGATGCGCATCGCCGAGTTCGCCCTCGAGCGGTTCTTCGCCCGCTGGGAGTTCGCCGTCCGACATCTCCTCTGCGCGTCGGACGTCGAGGGCTGGTCCATGGCCGACCTGCTCGGGCTCGCCGACGAAGAGACGGCAGCCCTCTGGTCCACCCTCCGGCTGGGCTACACGGAGGCGCCGGGACACCCGCTGCTGCGGGCGGAGATCGCGAGCCTCTACAAGGCGGTGACCGCGAACGAGGTCCTCGTCTTCGCCGGCGCCGAGGAGGCGATCTTCTGCGTGGCGAACGTCGCCGTCGGGCCCGGCGATCATGCGATCGTCACCTGGCCGGGGTACCAGAGCCTCTACGAGGTCGCTCGCGCCGGCGGCGCGGACGTCACGTTGCACGAGCTGCACGAGGCAGACGGCTGGGATCTCGACGTCGATCGGCTGATCGCGTCGCTTCGCCCGAGCACCCGGCTCGTCGTCGTCAACGCGCCCCACAATCCGACGGGGATGCTGCCCACCCATGCGGCGTGGGCTCGGCTCACCAGCGAGCTTGCGGATCGCCGGATCCACCTCCTCAGCGACGAGGTCTATCGGTTCCTCGAGTTCGATCCGGCTGACCGGCTGGCCGCCGGCGCCGACGCGTTCGATCGCGGCATCAGCCTGGGCGTGATGTCGAAGTCCTTCGCCCTCGCCGGCCTCCGGATCGGCTGGCTGGCGAGCCGCGACCGCGATCTCCTCGCGCGGGTCGCGGCGTTCAAGGACTACACGACCATCTGCTCGTCGGCGCCGTCCGAGATCCTCGCGTTGATCGGCCTCCGGGCTCGGGACCGCGTCCTCGAGCGGTCGCGCGGGATCGTCGAGCGGAACCTCCGGCTCCTGGACGAGTTCTTCGCGGCGCACGCCGACCGGTGGACCTGGGTGCGTCCTCGCGGCGGCTCGATCGGTTTCCCCCGGCTCCTCGGCGACGAGCCGGCGGAGCGGTTCTGCGAGCGACTCGTCGAGTCCGAGGGCGTCCTTCTCCTGCCCGGCAGCGTGATCGGCCACGATGGCAACCACGTCCGGATCGGGTTCGGCCGCGAGGACCTCCCCGACGCGCTGCCGGGTCTCGAACGGTTCCTGGCGGCGGAGCGGGCGAACGCCTTCGACCGGTCGCCGTTGCGGGGCGGCGACTGATCGCTGCGATTCGGCCTTGAGCGGACCGTTCGCATCCGCCAAGATGCCGCCCGATGGACATCGAGCTCGGAACCCAGCGGATCATCGCGGTCGAGGAACGCGAGGGCGTCGATTCGCTCCGCCAGCGGGCGATGGACAAACGGACGTCCGCGTTCGGCAGCGGTCTGGGCTCGCTCCTGCAGCGGGTCAAGGCGGACGAGGTCGACCTCGTCACGACCCAACGCCGCCTGGAGCCGTTCTGGCACGTGGCCGGCCGGGCCCGGTATGTCTACGACCGCCGCCGCGACTACCCGGTCGTCGCCTCGGCGCCGGAGGTCCACGAGGTCACGATCCAGGAGACGCGCTATCCGGTTGCGGACGCCGGTCGGGGCGCGCGGACGTTCACGGTCACGGTCACCGAGCATTGCCGCGAGGAGATCGCGCACACGCTCGACGCGGACGCTCGCACGGGCGCCGCGGTCGCCGATGCCGAGACGGTTCTCGCTGCGCCGCACCGCGAGATTGCGGGTCCAGCGACGCTCGCCTCGGATGACACCGTCGTCGTGCCGCCCGAGCAGCGTGCCTCGTTCGTCGTCCGCCAGCTCCTTGCCGAGATGATGAAGCCCGTCCAGGCCGACTCGATCCTCGAGGAGTCGCTCAGCCTCGAGACGACAGACCTCGTCTACCGGCCCATCTGGGCGTTCGAGTTCCACTGGCGCGGCAAGGACAAGCGGGGCGTCGTCGAGATCGACGGCGTCACCGGTGCGGTTCGGTCCGGCGGGTCGCTCCTGCCGCAGCTCGGCCGGGTGATCAGCCGGGACGCGCTGTTCGACATCGGCGCCGACACGGTCGGCCTGCTCGTGCCGGGCGGCTCGATCGCCGTGAAAGTCGCGCGCGCCGCCCTCGACAAGAGCTACTAGGGACCGCGTCCGCAGCGTTACGAGCGCTTGCGCTCCAGGTCGAGGAACGGCAGCGGCACGACGGTCGCCGCCACGCGGCCACGCCGGCCTTCGACCGTCCACTCGACGTCGACCTTCGAACCGACCGCCTCGTGCGACGGCGGGACCGAGGCCAGGGCGATCGCCTGCTTGAGGATCGGGCTCCAGCCGACCGACGTCGCGTGGCCGACCTGGCGACCACCGACCCAGACGGGTCGCCACGACCGGTCGACGTTCGGGGAGATCGCGGGCGGCAGGTTCTGGGCGGAGTACAACGCCTCGATCCCGTACCAGTCGAGCTGCAGCCCGACGAGCCGACGGGCGGGACCGCCCGCCCGCTGCTCTCGCTGCAGGGCAAGGCGCCCGACGTAGTCGGCCTTTTCAACGCTCACGAGCCGGCCGAGACCGATCTCGAACGGGCTGTAGTTCTGCTCCGGGTTCATCGCGTGGCGGGCCGACGTGTAGTCGACCTCGAGCAGGATGAGCCCGGCTTCGAGCCGGACGACGTCGAGGGCGAGCATGCCGGCGGGTCGGATGGCATGGTCCTGGCCCGCTGCCCAGAGCGCGTTCCAGAGATCGACGGCATGGTCCGCGTCGACCCACAGCTCGTAGCCCAGGTCGCCGGTGTAGCCGGTCCGTGAGACGTCGATCATGAGCTTCCGCCGGCCGACCTTCAGGCCCGCTGCACGACGGCGGAAGTAGCGCAGGTCCCCGAACGACTCGCCGGTCGCCGCCTCGAGCACGGCCCGCGACTGCGGTCCCTGGAGTGCGACCGCGGCCGTGGACTCCGTGACGTCGTCGATCGTGACATCGAGACCCGCGGCGTTCATCCGGAGCCACCGCATCTGGGGATCCGCCGCGGTCCACCGGAATGAGCCGTCATCGAGGGCGTGGACGGTGCCGTCATCGATCACCTTGCCGTGCTCGTCGCACCACGGCGTGTAGATCACCCGCCCAGGCGTGAGCGTCGAGGCGTCGCGGGTGATGACCCGGTCGACCAGTCGCCGGGCGTCCGGTCCGCCGACGACGTACTTGTAGAGCGGGCTGACGTCGATCAACGCGGCCGCCTCGCGGATCGCGTTGTACTCGATGTCGTGGGCATCGGCGTAGGCCGACGACGCGAAGAAGCCGGACCACTCCCGCCACTGCTGCTTGCGGTTCAGGGGCGCGGTGGCGGGATGGAACGCGGTGCCGACGCTCATGGGCGGCGAGGATAGCGGCTGGCGACGACCGTCAGGCGGGGACGCCCGCGCCTCGCGCCGCGACGGCCCCGGCGCAGCGCCGGATCGCCGCGACGGACACATCGGCGTCGGATTCCGTCGTCGACCAGTTCGAGACCGAGATCCGCATCGCGGCCATCCCGTGCCACGCGGTTCCGCCCAGCCAGCACGTGCCGTCCGCCTGGACCGCCGCGATGACGTCCCGGGTGAACGCGTCGATGGCGGCCGCGTCGGCGTCCGGGCCGTCCGGTG
>JBPYEM010000116.1:0-8766 GCA_051985205.1 Candidatus Limnocylindrales bacterium
CTTGTTCGCGGTGTCGCCGTTCGCAGCGACCCGGTCCGCACCCACGAGGATCACGTCGACCTCGCCGCCCCGCATCAACGAGCCGGCGGCGACATCCGGGATCAGCGTGTGCGGGACGCCGGCCCCCTCGAGCTCCCACGCCGTGAGCCGTGCTCCCTGGAGGTACGGTCGCGTCTCGTCGACCCAGACCATCAGGTCCCGCTCCGCATGGTGCGCCGCCTGGACGATCCCGAGAGCCGTCCCGTACTGGCCGCAGGCGAGCGGCCCGGTGTTGCAATGGGTGAGGATCCGAAGCGGACCGAAGTCCTTCGCGGGCAGCACGCCGAGTCCGAACGTCGCGAGCCGGCCGTGGTCCTCCGTCGCCTCCGCGACGATCGCGTCGGCCTCGTCCCGGATCGCGGCCGCGATCATGTGGCCGTCGTCGTCGAGGTCGCCGACCGCCTCGTAACGGGCCATCAGCCGGTCGATGGCCCAGTTGAGGTTGACCGCGGTGGGGCGCGCGGCGCGGATTGCGGCTGCCGCCGCACGGATCATCGCCCGGCGCGCGAACGGCATCGTGTCCGCGGCCCGCGCCGCGGAGAGCGCGAGGCCGATCGCGGCGACCTGGCCGATCGCCGGCGCGCCGCGAACGACCATCTGGCGGATCGCGTTCGCCGCCTCCGGGCCGTTGCGGACCTCGACCTCGACGAGCTCGTCCGGCAGACGCCGCTGGTCGATGAGGATCAGGACCCCGTTCTCTTCCCGGAAGGGCGTCCGGAAACCCGTCGGCGCCGCGGACGCCGCGAGAGCTGCTGCAGCGGCATCGTCGGCCGCCGCCTCGCCGCGGAGCGCGGCCCCGGCCGGATCGAGGATCGCTCCAGCGGCCTCCGCAGACGCGCGCTGGAGGGCCTGGGCCGCGCCGGCAACCGTCGCCGCGGTCTGGATCAGCTCGCCCGCGAACTGCCGGAAGAAGCGGCGGCGAGCGAGGCGGATCTCCTCCTCCGGAGAGACCGGCTCGGCGGCGTCCGCCGTCGACGAACCGACGGCAGGCGCTCCTGCCGTCGCGGACGGCTGGTCAGGCTCGTGGGTCGGCTCGGCCAACGGACGCTCGCTTCGGTCGACGGCGACCGATCAGTACTTGATGACGCTCGTGACGCGCCGACCGTCGAGGCGCTCACGGCCGTGGAGGAACTCAAGCTCGACGAGGAACGCCAGCCCGACGACGTTGCCCTTGAGCCGCTCGACGAGCTCGATCGTGCCCTTCACGGTCCCGCCCGTCGCGAGGAGGTCGTCGACGATCAGGACCTTCTGACCGGATTCGATCGCGTCGCGGTGGATCTCGAGCGTGTTCGACCCGTACTCCAACGCGTACTCGACGGTGATCGTCTCCGCCGGCAGCTTTCCGAGCTTGCGGACCGGGACGAGGCCGGCGTGGAGCTGATAGGCCATCGCCGAGCTGAAGATGAAGCCGCGTGACTCCATCCCGACGACGACGTCGATCGTCTCGCCCTGATACGGCTCGAGCATCAGGTCGATCGCCTCCCGGTAGGCGGTCGGGTCCTTCAGCAGGGTCGTGATGTCGTAGAAGAGGATCCCGGGCTTCGGAAAGTCAGGGATCTCGCGGATCCTGGCGCGAAGCTCCTCGGCGGACATCGGCGCGGGTTCCTCCAGGCTGGGCGGCCCGAGTTGCGGGCGGGGTCCGGGCGGCGATGTCAGGCGGCCGGACGGATCCCCTTGCGAACGGGCCGCAAGTCTACCCCGCCGCGCGGCCGATGGCGGCGGTCGAACCCGTCGATTCGGAGCGTGGCCGGCCGAGCCGACCGGTGAGCGCGAACGCGACGATCGCGACGGTGCCCGCCACCGCGAACGTCTCCGCGAGTGCGACCCAGCCCGGGCTCGCAGCGCGCAGCCCGGCCGCGATCAACGCCCCTCCGAGACCGGTCCCCAGCGACGTGCCCAGGACGTCGGACAGCTGCAGCGCGGCCGTCGCGGCGCCCTGCTCTTCGGGGCGGGCCCAACGCAGGACGACGAGCGACAGGGCTGAGTACGACAGCCCCATCCCCAGCCCGGCGACGCCCCACATGACGATCCCGCCGACGATCGGCCACGTTGGCACGAGCACCAGCGAGAAGCCGATGATCCCGAGCAGGACGACGATCGCGCCGGCCGCGAGGAAGCGTCGCGGCCCGACGTGCTCGATCCGGTGGGCAAGGATCCACGAACCGCCGGTCCACGTGAGCGTGGAGGCGGTGAACGCGAGGCCGGAGACCACCGCGGGATAGCCGCGCCAGTCCTGGATCGCGAGCGGGACGTAGGCGTCCGCACAGAAGAAGGCAAAGGTCAGCAGTCCCCGCAGGAGGACGGCCGTCGGCAGGCCCGGCCTCGCTCGGAGCGTGCCGGGCGGCGTCAGTCGCGCGAACGCGGGTGCACCCACCAGGAGGCCGACGGCAACGAGCAGGAGTGGGATCGGACCGAGGTTCGACAGGCCGGCGACGACCAGCCCCGCGCCGACGACGAGGATCGTCGCGAGCGGCAGCCGGCGGCGCGCGTCCTGCGCGACGACGTGTTCCCCTTCCGCCCCGGCGGGCGACGGGGCGACGGCGCGGATCGCCGGGTACGTCAGCGATGCCGCGACCGCGATCAGCGGCAGCAGCCCGAGGAACACCAGCCGCCAGTGGAAGGTCTCGGCGACGACGCCGGCGATGGTCGGCCCGATGACCCCCGGGATCACCCACGCCGTCGACAGGGTCGCGAACATCCGTGGCCGCAACCGCTCGGGCAGCGCCCGGCCGATCGAGACGTACGCGACGGCCGGGATCGCTCCCGCTCCGAAGCCCTGGATGACCCGGGCCGCGACGAGGATCGTCATCGACGGTGTCAGGCCGCCGATCAGGAGCCCGAGCGAGAACAGGCCGATGCCGATCGCGAACGGTCGGGCCAGGCTGCCGCGGTCGATCAGGATCCCGGCGAGGACGATCCCGAGCAGGTTGCCAAGGAAGAACCCGGAGAAGACCCATCCGTACAGGTCGAGGCCGCCGAGCTCGCGGGCGACGATCGGCATGATGGTGGAGACCGCGAGCGCCTCGGAGGCCACGATCGTGACGTTGAGGACGAGGCCGATCGTGAGCGCGCGCCGGGCGGGGGACCACAGGCCGTCGGCGGCGTCGGCCGCGGCGGCGGGCCGCGCCGGGGCGCCGGCCGCGCCGTCGATCATCCTCTCTCCCATCGCCACAGGATGCCGGGTCGCCGGAAACCGCGCCGTGGACGGATGTCCGGACCGGCTACGCTGTCCGACGTGACGACGCTACGCGAGGCACCAGACGGAACGCCGGGCGCGGTGGCGCTCCGCGGCACCGTGGAGGCCATCCACATCGCCGACCGCGCCGGCGCTCCGATGCGGGCGATCGAGAGCGTCCGCGGGATCGCCGGAGTCGGCCTCGAGGGCGACCGCTACGCGGCCGGCGCCGGCCAGTACTCGCCGGATCCGAAGGTCGACCGGCACCTGACCCTCATCGCCGCCGAGGAGATCGAACGGCTGGCGGACGCCTTCGACATCGAGCTCGCGCCGGGCGAGACGCGTCGGAACGTGACCACCCGCGGCATCGACGTGAATGCGCTCGTCGGCCGGCGGTTCCGGATCGGCAGCGTCGAAGCCGACGGCACCCGGCTCTGCGAGCCGTGCACCTATCTCCAGGGCCTCCTCGGCCGCCCCGTGCTGGAGCCGCTCGTCCATCGGGCCGGGCTCCGGGCGCGGATCGTCGCCGGCGGGCAGATCGCCGTCGGCGACGCGGTGATCGCCCTGGACGGACTCAGCCGGCCGGTCGTCCCTCCGGGGGCTTCGCCATCCCCGGCCCATAGCGGAGCTCCGCGCCCCGCGGGAGGGCCGCCCAGCGCGCGGCATTCGCGATGACGCGGCGGACGTTCTCGTCGAAGTAGGTCGGGTGCGTCTCGTGCCCGGGCCGGAAATAGAAGATCCGGCCGCGGCCGCGATGGTAGGCACAACCGCTCCGGAACACCTCGCCGCCCTGGAACCAGCTCACGAACACGAGCTCGTCCGGTGGCGGAACGTCGAACGGCTCGCCGTACATCTCCTCGTGCTCCAGCGCGAACGAGCCCCCGAGCCCCTCCGCGATCGGATGCGATCGGTCGATGACCCAGAGCCGTTCCCGCTCGCCGGCCTCCCGCCAGGCCAGGTTCGCAGTCGTGCCCATGAGCCGCCGGAAGATGCGCGAGTGGTGCCCGGAGTGGAGGACGATCAGCCCCATTCCATCCAACACCCGCGCCTGCACCCGATCGACCGTCTCGTCGCTCACCTCGGCGTGGGCGACGTGACCCCACCACGTCAGCACGTCGGTGGCCGCGAGCGCGGCATCCGACAGACCCTGGTCGGGTTCGTCCAGGTGGCCGACCGAGACGTCGAAACCGGCCGAGCGCAGGCCGTCGGCGATCGCGGCGTGGATGCCGTCCGGATAGACGGCCTTGACCTCGTCGTCCGAGACGTCCTGGCGGCGCTCGGTCCAGACCCTGACCCGGGTCATCGGGCGCCTCCGGCCGCCACCAGCGGCAGCTCCACGCCCGCACCGGCGACCTCCACGACGGCGCCGCCGGATGCGGTCGACGCCCGGATCGCGTCCCAGAGCCGAGCCATCCGCAGGCCGACCTCGGGCGGACTCGGGTTGGCGATCCGGCCGGCCCGGACGTTCAGGAACTGCTCCCAGACCGGCATGGGCGTCACGGACCGGACCTTGCGCAGCGTGCTCCCGCCGGAGCGCTGGATCTCGAGGCGCTCGCCCCAGATCCCGGTCCGAAGGATCGCCTTCGGCGTGAAGATCCGGATGTCCGAGTGGCAGGACGGGATGGCCGAGCCGCAGGCGTTCATCGTGACCAGCGCGCCGGAGGCGAGCCGACCCATGACCGTCGCCCGGATGTCCACCGGGTAGTCGTCATCCTCGAGCCAGGCCGTGACCTCGGCGAAATCCTCTCCGGCGAGGTCGGTCACCGTGTTGAGCATGTGAGCACCGGTGTCGAAGAGGAAGCCGCCACCGGCGATCTCCGGCTGCTGCCGCCATGTGCCCACCGTGCCGCTCGCCCAGTTCTGCCAGACCACCGCACTGATGTTCAGGATCGGCCCGAGCGTGCCCGACCGCAGCAGGCGGGCGGCTTCGCGGACCTGCGGGGACAGGCTGCCCTGGAACCCGACGACGACCAGCCGACCCGTGCGATCGCGGGTCGCGATCAGGGCTTCGGCCTCGTCGGCCGTCATCACCATCGGCTTCTCGAGCAGGACGTCGATCCCCGCCTCCAGGCAGGCCGTCGCCTGCTCGAAATGGAAGACGTGCGGCGTCACGATGAAGACGGCGTCGAGCTCGTTCGCCCACGTCTTCACGAACCGCCGCCAGTCCGGCTCATTCGGCGGTGCGGGCAGCCCGTGTTGGTCGAGGATCTCGATCGCGCGCGCCGCGGCCCCCTCCGACGGCTCGCACATCGCGACGATCGTCGTGTCGGTCCGCTCGACCATCTCGCGGAGATGGCTCCGCGCCATCCCGCCCATCCCGATGAACCCGACCCGTGTCGGCGCTGGTTCGGTCATCCCGCGCACACCCCATTCGATCCCGTGACCGGCAATCGCCGTCCCTCGCCGCTGACCCTACCGCATCGGAGGACCGAAGTTGAACCACCGGCGGTCCGGGTCAGCGGATCAGATCAGCGAGAGCCGGTCGAGCGGGAACGGCGGCTGGGCGAGCGGTTTGACCGCGATCCGGACGAGCAGCAGCGGGTTGTCGTCGCCGGCGGTCCGGTTCGAGGACAACGTGCCGCAGCCCTGGCAGCGATGGATCAGCACCCATTCGCCGTCCTTGCGGACCGTGATGGCGATCGGCTCCATCGAGGCGTGGCAGTCCGAGGCGCGGTCGCCCGGCTCGACGTCCATGTGGCGCGACCAGAGGCAGTTCGGGCAATGGTTGCGATGAGCGGTGCCCACGGCCGCGAGCGGGACGTCGAGCCGGCAATGGGTGCACCGGAATGATTCGACGCGACGATCGTGGCCGCGAAGGCGCTGGGTTCGGGACAAGGGTGGGAAGTCTCCGGGTACGGGTCAGGCCGTCAGCTGGATCGGCGTCGACGCTCCGGAGACGAAACGACCGTCCCCATCGGGACGGTCTCGAGCTCGGCGAGGCGGCCTGCTGGCCGGTCGACTACGAGCGGAGGGGATCCCGGAGGCGCGACGCAACCGCGACGACAGCAGCTGTGGGTGACACGTCATGCCTCCTTTCCGGTCCGCCGACCCTTCGTGGGCCTCGTGCGCATGGCGAACCGTGGCGGAGGATGGACTGCCGGACTCGGCGCGTCAACCCCTCAACGCCGCCACGACGGGTCCTCCGGCTCAGGTTCCTGCGAGTCGCTCCACGACCGGACCCAGCTCGTCCAGGCTCCCGACGAGGAAGGAATTGATCCCGAGCCGTTCCCGGAGCTCGGAGAACTTCTCGACGAACCGATCGACGGAGCCGATGAAGATGTGCGGCGAGTCGATGACCTCCTGCTCGCTCAGCTCCTGGCCGGTTCGCTCCCGCATCCGGTCGATCACCTTCCGGACCTCCGCTCGGACGTCGTCGGTCACGACGATCGGCCACTGCGACGGGTAGACGTTGAACTCGAGGTCCGCGAAGCGATCGCCGGCCGCGGCACGGACCCAGCCGAGCTTCTCCTCGGTCGCCGCCCAGGTGATCGACGAGGGATCGCCACGCTGTCCGGACAGGATCCGCGGCGCGAGCCCCACGACGTCCGCCTCACGGCCGGCCAGCTCCAGCGTCCGCCGCCCGCCGCCACCGATGAAGAAGGGCGGATGGGGCTGCTGGACCGGTTTCGGGTGGGCGTCGTAGTCGGTGATCGTGTAGTGCTCCCCGGCGAACGAGAACGGGCCCTCGCCGAAGCAGCCCTTGATCACCTCGATCGCCTCGGCGAGACGGGCCTGGCGGACCGGGACCGGGTCGAACGGCAGACCGATCGCCCGGTACTCCGGCTCGTTCCAACCGGCGCCGATCGCGACGTCGAGGCGGCCGCCGGACAGGACGTCGAGCGTGGCGAGGTCCTGGGCGAGCACAGCGGGGTGCCGCAGGTCGTTGTTGTGGACGAAGGCGGCGATCCGGAGCCGTTCCGTCAGCGCCGCGACCGTCGCCAGGTACGGGATCGGGGCGAGCTGCGGGACGAGGTGGTCTGGCAGGACGAACGTCGTCACGCCGAGATCCTCGGCGGCTCTCGCTCGTTCGCCGAGCTCGCGGACCGAGGTCGCCTCGAAGGCGTCCGCGAGGAACCGGAACGGCTTCACTCGCCCGGATCCTCCCTGAGTCCCGGGGGTCCCGGCGAGCGATGCTCCGACGCGAGCGCGTCGCCGAGGGCGTCGACCAGCGCGTCGAGCAGCTCGATCCGCCGACGGAGCCGGCGGGTCTCCGCGTCCATCGACTCCCGCGCCGATTCGCTGCCGTAGCCGAACGACAGGCGGCCGGCGCGGCGCTGGAGCTCGCTGAGCTCGCTTGCGCGCGCGGCCAGGAGGGCCCCCCGGAGAACCCGCGGATCGTCGGCGCTCTCGATCGCGATCTCGAGCCTCAGCCGCTCGGTCACGGGACCGGCTCGATCGCGGGCGGCGCCGAGAGGCGGGCCACGACGGCCTGGGTCAGACCCCAGGCACGGGACGGATCCCGCGGCAGCCGGATCCGGAACTGGTTGCTCGCGAACGTCACGTCGGTCGGCTTCACCCCTGGCAGGCCACCGCCGGACAGCAGGCGCATTGCCGTGGCGCGACTCAGGCCCTCGCCGAACCGGACGACGAGCTGGCCGTCCTCGCGCGAGATCGAACCGACGCCCGCGGCCTCCGCCGCGAGCCGCAGCTCGGCGACTTCGATCAACCGGATGACCGGGGCGGGCATCGGGCCGAAGCGGTCGGTCAGCTCCTGGCGGAATGCGGCCAGGTCGCCGGCATCCCGAGCACGAGCGAGGCGCCGGTACAGCTCGAGCTTCTGCGCCTCCTCCGGCACGTAGTCATCGGGCAGATGCGCCTCCACCGGCAGGTCGACCACGGCCTGCGGCTTCTCGACGCGTGGCGGCCGATCCTCGCGGCGCGCCTTCCGTTCCTCGACCGCTTCGGCAAGGAGCCGCGAGTAGAGATCGAACCCGACCGCGGCCATGTGCCCGGACTGCTCTCCGCCCAGGATGTTGCCGGCGCCCCGGATCTCGAGATCCGCGAGGGCGATCTGGAAGCCGGCACCCAGCTCCGATGCATTGAAGATCGCCTGGAGCCGCTTCCGCGCCTCCTCGCTCATCCGCTCCCGGCGCCGGTACAGGAGGTAGGCGTAGGCCCGTCGGCTGCTCCGGCCGACGCGACCGCGGAGCTGGTAGAGCTGGGCCAGCCCGAGCGTGTCCGCCCGGTCGATGATGATCGTGTTCGCGTTCGGGATGTCCAGGCCGGACTCGATGATCGTCGTGCAGACCAGGACGTCGGCCTCGCCCTGCGCGAACTTCAGCATCACGCTCTCGAGGTGGCCCTCGGCCATCTGCCCGTGCCCGACGACGATCCGCGCCCCCGGCAACAGCCGCCGGAGCTGCTCGGCCTGCGCCTCGATCGTCTCGACGCGGTTGTGGACGAAGAAGACCTGTCCGCCCCGATCGAGCTCGCGGAGGATCGCGTCACGGACGAGGCCGGCGCTCGCCTCGGCGACGCGCGTCTGGATCGGCAGCCGGTCCTCCGGCGGCGTCTCGATGACGCTCATGTCGCGCACGCCCGCGAGCGCCAGG
>JBPYEM010000117.1:0-9483 GCA_051985205.1 Candidatus Limnocylindrales bacterium
TCCACGCAATGATGCTCATGAGGATTGGCCTCCATCCCTTCGGATTTCCGATCTGTGCCCGGCTCACCGGGTACGGCCGGAGTCTCGGGTCAGCGACTGCTCAGGGCGGCAACGATCGCCGGGGTCCCCATTGCAACGGTCTGACAGGCCGCTTCGGACAGCTCGGAGCGTCGAGCGCACCGCTCCGGCGGCCTGTGCAAGGCATCGCTCCGGGGCCCAGACACACGGATGCGGCGTCGGTCGACGTCATCTTCTCGACCGACACCGCATTGCCGGTGGTGGGTGTCCCGATCCCGCACCAGGATCTCGAGACGGAGGTCCCCGACGTCGCCCGCGAGGTCGTCGCGGAGGGCTTCGGAGCCGGTCCTGAGTGTCGGACGACGACGTTGCGGCGCGCCATCGCCGACCGGCCGTCGCCGTTACATCCGCATCGCAGCCCTGCAGGGGATCGCGCCGGGCCTCCCGGGCGCGACGCTGGCCTTCCGCGATCGGCGGCGGACACGGAAACGCCCCCGGCCGGGCCGGCCGGGGGCGCCCCAAGGAGCTGGTCGTCAGCGGGGGAGCAGGACCCCGACGGCGAGGCGAGCGGAGCCGACGACTCCGTGCCCGTCGACGACAGCGGCGCGGACGACTCGGTGCTCGTCGAGGACAGTGGGGCGCTGCTCGACGTCGTTCCGCCGGAGTTGCTGTTGTTGCACGCGGCGATGCCCGTCATGACGGACCCCGCGAGGGCAAGGGTGAGCAGGATTCGCTTCAGCATGGTGTCGGGGTTCCTCCGTAGACCAGGGCGCCAAAAGGGGTCCGGCACCTCAGGTGGCCGGGGCGACCACGGAGGCGGACGTTACCGATCGGCACGGCGCGCCCATCTGTCCGGGCGGAAGCCGACCGTTGCAGGCTTCTCGCATCCGCCCGGCCGGATCTCGGAGCGAACGCGAAGAGCGTGCCGCGGCGCGCGCCGCGGTGCGGTCGGTCACCGCTCCGGATCTCGTGCAAGGACGGTGATACGGCCCATCGGACGGCGCGTCTACGAGTGCGATTCCGGACCTGCCACCCTGTCGTCGGCTCAGGGCGATCCCGGGGCCACGAACCGGTCCGGCGACAACCGCGGGACCCCACGACTGACGAACCAGATCCCGACCGGATCCGCTCTCGATCCGGAGGTCGACGAAGACAGACAGGAGTGAGATCGATGATCCGCCAGGCGCCGGTCCTGATCGACTCGGAGGTCGACGACCGATCCATGCGCGTCGTCGAGTGGGTGCTGGCGCTGGTCGCCATGGTGGCCGCCGGGGTGCTCGCCTTCGTCCGGTGACGATCCGCGCCGTCCTCTACGACGCGAACGGAGACGACCGGTCCGTCGACCTGCTGGCGGACGTCGAGCCGAAGGTCGACGAGGAGCAGCTCCTCTGGGTCGACGTCGACGGGCGCGACGTCGACGAGCTCGGGGTCGCGGCCCGCGCGCTGGGTCTCGGGCAGGAGACCGTTCGACGGCTGTCGACCGAGGACCGGAGCGCACGGCTGCACCGCTTCCAGGACCGGATCGTCCTGCGACTGGGGGCGGTCGACACGGACGACGCCGAGGCGCGTCGGCATGAGCTCGCGATGGTGATCGCCCGGAACCACGTCCTGACCGTCCACGACGGGTCCCTCGGCGCGATCGACGAGTTCCGCTCCGGCGTCCGCCAGGAGCGCGAGCTGGGTCGTCTGGACGCCGCGGCCTTTGCCGTCGGGATGATCGATGCGGTGCTGACCATCTATTTCCGCTCCGTCGAGTCGATCGAGCGGGACATCGACGCCCTCGACGAGCTCGCCGTGCGGGCGAAGAGCGACGCCACGTTCCTCAACAAGGTCCTCGTCCTCCGGCGCCGGATCGCCCGCCTCCGGCGCACGCTCGTGCCGAACCGGGAGGCGCTGGCGCCGCTGAGCCGTCCCGACTTCGAGCTCCGTTCGGACATCGGCTCGATCTGGCCGGGCGTCCTCGACCGGTTGGAGCGGGCCATCGACGCCGTCGAGAACAGCCGGGAGCTCCTCGTCGGCTCCTTCGACCTCTACCTGGGGCGGTCGTCGCAGCGGACGAACGACGTGATGAAGGTGCTCACGCTGCTGTCGGCGATCCTGCTTCCCGCGGTCGTGCTCGCCGGGATCATGGGCATGAACTTCAAGGTCGGCTTCTTCGACAACACCGCGAACTTCTATGTCGTCCTGGGTGCGATGCTCGCCTTCGCCTTCGTGATCCTCGCGGTCGCCCGCTGGCGGCGCTGGATCTAGCGGCCGGTACTCGGTGCGCGGCGGCGCCTACTCCTCGCTCATCACCCGCAGCGAGAAGCCGAACTCGGCACCACCGCCGTCGCGGTTCGTCGCCCAGATCCGGCCGCCCATTGCCCGGATGAGGCGCGCGCAAACGAACAATCCGATGCCGGCTCCGGACGCCGTGCGGGACGTCCCCGCCGACCGGAAGAACAGCTCGAACAGGCGGTCCGTCTCGTCGGGCGGGAACCCCGGGCCGTCGTCGAGGATCCGGACGCGGACCTCGCTCCCGACCGCGTCGACCTCGACCGCGACGGTTGCTCCGGCGCCGCCGTACTTCGCGGCGTTCGACAGGAGATTCCGGACGACCTGTTCGACGTAGGTCGGGTCCGCGACGACCGTCGGCAGGCCTGACGGGATCGTCGTCTCGAAGTTCACGCCCGGCCACCGGCTCGTCTCCGAGGTGACGACCGTCGGCAGGAGTCGCTGCAGCAGGACGGGCTCGGACCCGACGTCGCCGCTCTCCTCGCCGAAGCGCTGCATCGCGACGACGTCCTCGACCAGGCGGTGGAGCCGTTCGGACTCGATCACCATGTCCGTGAAGATCTCGCGGCGGGTCGCCGGCGAGAGGTCGCTGTCGGCTCGCGACAGGACCTTCGCCCCGGCGTAGATCGTCGTCACCGGCGTGCGCAGCTCGTGGGACAGGACGCCGATGAACGTGTCGCGGACCGCCTGGCGCTGACGGGCTTCGGTGACGTCGCGGAGGACGACGATCGTCTCCTCGCGGATGTCCTCCGCCTGGTCGGGCCCGACGGGCCAGGTCGAGATCTCGATCCACCGCTCGTCGCCGCGGAGCGCTCGCAGCTCGACCGGGCCGCCGGTCGTCCCGAGCTTGGGCGCGTGCTGATCGCCATCCTCGAGCTCGCCGAGGATGTCCGCGTAGGTCGTCTCCTCGACCTCGGGGAACGTGTCCTCCGCGGCGGGGTTCGCCAGGATGATCCGGCCCTCGCGATCGCAGACGACGACGCCTTCACCCATCGCCCGGATCACGGCGTTCAGCTCCGCGGCGCGGGCGTGCTCGGCGACGGCCAGCGTCCGGAGCGCGCTCTCCGCGGCCAGCTGCTCGCGCCGATCGCGGGCAACGGCTAGGACGCGCCGCGGCTCGGCGACGAGCGACACGACCTGGAGCCGGATCTCGACGGGCAGCTCGACGCCGTCGCTTCGGTCGAGGCGGACCGTCAGTGTCCGGGCATCAGCCTCGCCCCGGTCCAGGCGCCCGATCGCGTCCGTCAGGGCCTCTGCGTCGTCCGGGCGAACGTGGTCGCGGACCGACCCGCCAAGGAGCTCGGCCGCGTCGCGGCCGAGCTGCTCGCCGGCGCTCTGATTGGCATAGACGACGGTGCCGTCGAGGTCGAGCATGAGGACGGCGTCGCTCGTCGCATCGAGGAGCCGCTTGAACCGGACGCCCTCCCGGAACAGGCGGGCGGCTTCGATGGCCGCGGCCGCCCGCCGGGCGAGGTCCTCGGCGAAGGCGACGTCCGCCGGCTCGAACCGCCGGCCGGACTCGCCGTTCAAGAGCGACAGCACGCCGGTGATCCGGCCGGACGCGACCAGCGGAACCGCGATCACCGACCGTGGCGCGATCGACTGCAGGAGCTCGCGGTGTCGATCGTCGCGCGCGGCGGCGTCGAGCTGCTCCGGCGCGATGTCCGGGATGAAGACCGAGTGGCCGTCGCGGAGGATCGAGGAGACGCTGTTCGGCGCGTCCGGGTCCTCCGGGTATTCGCGCGAAGCCTCGAGCGCAAGCGCGAGCTTGTCCTCGTCGCGATGCGCGACCGCGATCCGGCGCGGCTGGCCGCTCTCCTCGTCGGCGATCTGGACCACGCACCAGTCCGCGAAGTGGGGCACGGCGAGATCGGCGACCGCCTGCACGGTCTGCTCGTAATCGAGCGATGAGCCGAGGACCTCCGAGGCCCGGCTCAGGAACCGCTCGCGCTCCTCGGCGGCGATGCGTTCGGTGATGTCCGTGACGGTCTCGAGCAGCAGGTCGACCCCACCGGACCGATCGCGCATGGGGCCTGCGCTGATGTTGTAGGCGCGCCGCTCGCCGCCCGCGTCGACGATCGTGAGGACCTCGTTCCGGACCGACTCGCCGCGCATCGCCCGACGGAGCGGCCAGTCCTCGGGTCGCAGCTGGCTGCCGTCCGCGCGGTAGCCGTCGTTGTCGAGGTAATGGAGCGTTTCGCCGACCCGGAACCGGATGTGGGGGAGCTGCCGCGCGGCCTCGTTCGCGAACAGGAGCCGGCCGTCGGCAGCGTCCACGAGGATCACGCCGACCGGCATCTCCCGGAGCACCGAGTCGAGCCGGTCCTCGGCGCGCCGGCGCTGGTCGGCCATCTCCCGGAAGCGGCGCTCGCGCTCGCGGATCCGACGTTCGAGCTCGACGCGCGGGGTGACGTCGTGGAACGTGTTGACGGCGACCGTCGTGCCGTCCGGAAGCACGACCGCTCGGGCGTGGAGCATCGCCCAGCGCTCGGCGCCGTCCTGGTGCCGGAACCCCAGGAGGATCGGCTCCGGCCGCTCGCCAAGCAGGACGCGACGCCCTGGCAGCAGGTCCGGATCGAACGGCTCCCCGGCCTCGTCGAGGAGGTCGTACGGCCGCACGAAGCGACCACGGGTCGCGGCAACGAGCGCCGCGGGCGTCTCGAACCCGGCGAACCTGGCCGCGCCGTCGTTCGCGTAGATCAGCCTGCCGTCCGCGTCCTGGACCGTGATTCCGGCGCTGACGCCGCCCAGGACCGTGGCGAGATCGATCGGCGCGGAATCCGTCGGACCGCCTTGCTCATCCCCACCCGCCTCGCCGGCGCGATCGACCGTGAGCCGGCCGTTGCCCGCCGCTGCGACGACCCCAGCCGCGGGCATGCCGCGGCGCGGCTCGGTCTCAGCCGTCACGGATGTGGCGCAGGGGTTGGGAAAATCACACGGTCCTCGATCCCTCGACGTCGGCTCGGCGTCCGGCTGCATTGCCGCAGAGCGGGGATGGCGAGGCGATTGATCCCCGGTGGCCCGGCGTTGCAGTTTCCTTGCAGCGATGCGATCGAGGGGTCATCGCGTCAGCGGACCCCGGACCGCGGCGGCCCGCGGCACGGCCTCGCTCAGCCCGGGTGGGGTGCCGCTGTGGGGTCGGACAGATCGCTCGTGGCCGAGCGCGGCTCGGGCGCCGCCGTCGCGCGACGACGGTGGGCGGTCGAGCGGCGGCGCTTTGCGGCCGGCTGGTCGGGCTGGTCTGGCGCATCGCGCTCGTCGGTCGTCTCGATGGCCGAAGGCTCCTGGGCGACCGGGACCTCACGCGCTTGCAGACCGGCGATGAGGACCTCGCCCGCCGCGGCGACCGGGACCGCGAGCAGCGCCCCGACGAAGCCACCGGCGGCGCCGCCGATCAGGACGCAGAGGATGACCAGGAACGGCGAGATCCCGGTCGTGTTCTTCATCACGAGCGGGACCAGGATGTTGCCCTCGACGAACTGCAGGACGACGTACACGCCGGCCACTGCGATCGCGAGCTGCGGCGAGACCGTCGCGGCGACGAGCACGGCCGGGATCGCGCCGAGCAGCGGACCGACGATCGGAATTCCTTCAGCCAGCGCCGCGATCAGGCCGAGCAGGATGGCGCCGGGCACCCCGAGCAGCGTGTAGGCCGTGCCGGTCCCGACCCCGATCACACCCATGAGGATCAGCTCGCCCCGGACCCACATCCCCAGCCGCGTCTCGGCCGTGTTCCAGACATCGCGCGCTCGCTTGCGCCGGCCCGGCGGCACGAACGCGAGCGCATACCGCTGCAGCCGGGCGTGCTCCGTCAGCCAGAAGTACACGACCGTCAGGAGCGTGAGGAGTGACATGACGACCTGGGCCACGGTGAGCCCGACGGCGACGACCTGTCCGGCCGGCGGGGCGCCATCCGGCAGTCGGACGGCCTGGGCCGCGGCGTCGACGAGCGTCGAGACACCGGCGGCGAGACCCGCCGGATGGAGCGTCTGGGCCCAGGACCGGGCACGCTCGAAGAACGGCGGCAGCGATACGGCGATCCGCTCCAGCTGCGCGCCTGCGGCCGGGACGATCACGAACGCCATCCCGACCACCCCCGCCAGGAACGCGCCGTAGACAAGGAGGATCGCGGCGCCCCGACCGATCGGGATCTGACCGCGGATCCAGGCGATCACCGGCTGCAGGCCGGACGCGAGGATGACGGCAACGAAGACGAGGACGAGGACGTTGCTGGCGGCCAGGCCGACGAGGACGACCGCAGCGACGATCGCAACGCCGAGCGCGAAGCCGGCGCCGCGAACGATCGACCGCCCGAACCCGCCGTCGACGATCACGGCGGACTCGGTGGGACCGGCGCGGGCGTGGGGTTGGGCCCCGGCTGGCCCGTTCCGCCACCGCCCCCTCCGCCACCGCCTCCTCCGCCGCCGCCTCCGCCGCCGTGACCGCCGCCCCCGCCGTGGTCACCACCGCCACCGCCGCCCTGATGCGGCTTCGGCTGCGGCTTCGGCTTCGGTGCGCACGTGCCGAGGAGCGGGCCGCCCCAGCCCGTCCGGCCCCAGAAGTAGGCGGTTCGGGTGTCCCACTCGCTCTTCACGCCGAGGCCCTGCCGCGCGTGCGCCAGCCACGCACTCACCGCGTCGTCCCATGAGCTCGGGCCGAGCTCGGCCTTGACCGGGTCGACCCGCCAGCCGCCGCAGGCGCGGGTGTACAGGAGACCAGCCGGGTCGATCGCGTCCGGGGCACCCGGCTGCGTGCCGTTGATGAACCACTCGACGACCGTCTCGCGCGTCCACGGCCCCGGCTTGCCGCCGGTCCACGCATCGATCGACGCGCGCACGACCCCCTTCGGGGTCTTGAACGTGGCGATGGGCTGCTTGGCGGTCAGATCCCTGACGAACGCCCGCCAGAGCGGCGCCGCACCGGTCAGGGAGATGGCCGGCTGCTTCGTCCGCGGATTGGAGTGGTCGCTGTTGCCCATCCACAGCCCGATTGCGAGGGCGGGCGCCTTCGGCTCGTCGGGCGGCGCCAGGTAGCCGTACGTCGCGAGGTCACGGGCGTCGTTGGCGGTGCCGGTCTTCACGGCGATCGGCCGGTGCTCGCCCTTCGGGCCGTTGCGGATCTCGAGCGCCGCGGACCAGATCGGGTTGATCGTCTTGATCGTGTTGCCCTGCAGGATGTCGGTCACGAGGAACGCCGCCTGGGGGGAGACGGCCTGGGTCGGCGTCGGATCCGGCGCGTGGTAGATCACCTTGCCCGACGGGTCCCGGACCTCGAGGATCATCCGCGTGGGGACGTGCGCCCCGCCATTGCCGAGCGCTCCGTAGGCCGACGTCAGATCGAGGGGCCGGACCTCGACGGTCCCGATCGCGCCAGCGAGGCCCGCCTGCAGGAACGCCTTGGTCCCGCCGGCGAACCGGATCCCGAACTTCGTGGCGCGATCCGCGACCGCCTGGTTCCCGACCCGCTGGAGCGCCCGGATCGCCGGGACGTTGAGCGAGTACTGGAGTGCCTTCCGGACGAGGACCGGGCCGCGGTCCAGCTGGTCCGCATCGTGGGGGACCCAGCCCTTTCCGAACGGCGTGGAGATGTCGAGCAGCAGGCTCCCCGGCGTCAGGCGTTTGGCGTCGAAGGCTGAGGAATAGACGATCGGCTTGAACGCCGACCCCGGCTGGCGGGTCCCGTCGCCGGCGGCGTCGTACTTGGGCTCGAATTTCGGGCTCGCGAGGTCTTCGCGGTAGTAGCCCGCGCTTCCGGCGTAGGCCAGGACGTCGCCCGTGCGGTAGTCGAGGGCGACGAGCGCGCCGTTGTGGAGGTCCTTGCCGCGAAGCGCGTTGATCCAGCCACGGTCGCCCTTCGGGACATGCAGCCCGTCCAGGAGCCGGGCTGCCTTCTTCGCGGGCAGGTTCGGTGCGATCGCGCCGGCCGCGAGCCACTTCTCCGCCAGCGTCTGCGCATTCCAATCGAGGGTCGTGATGACCGTGTAGCCGCCCGTCTCGATGGATGCGTCCGGGCCGAGGATCGCCTGCAGCTGGCGCCGGACCTGCCAGGTGAAATGGGGCGCCTTGAAGGACAGCGGCTCCTCGCCCGCCAGGACGACAGGCTCCGCGAGGGCGGTCTTCAGCTGGCTCGCCGAGAGACGGGTCCAGCGTGAGGTCGACAGGTTCTGGAGGATCCAGTCGCGCCGGACAACCGGCGGCGAGGACGCCGGAACGATGAGGTCGCCGTTGGCGTCCGGCTGGGCGAACCGGTATGGATCGAAGGTCGACGGCGCCTTCGGCAGCCCCGCCAGCAACGCGGCCTGCGCGATCGTCAGCTTCGAGAGGTCGCTGACCCCGAAGTAGATCTTGGCGGCCGCCGCGATCCCGTACGCGTCGTGGCCGTAGAAGATCTCGTTGAGGTAGGCCGTGATGATCGATTCCTTGCCGGTCTCACCCGGATACGTGGCGGTCACCCGCGTCGCCTGGATCAGCTCCTTCGCCTTCCGGAGGTACTGGTTGGCCCCCGGTGCGATGACGTCGGCCGGCAGGAGCCGGGCCCGGACGAGCTGCTGCGTGATCGTCGAAGCGCCGCGCTCGCCGCCGGTCGACGCATTGCCGGCCACGGCCGACAGGATCGCCGCCGGATCGAAGCCGCCGTTCGTCCAGAACGTCCGGTCCTCGGCGGTCGTCGTCGCATCGAGCACCAGATGGGGGACGTCCGCGTAGTCGACGACCCGGCGTTCCTCGCGCTGGAAGACGCCGAGCTGGACCTTGCCGGTCCGGTCGTAGACGACGGTCGGCTGGGCGAACGTCAGGCCGGCGAGGTTCGACGGATCCGGCAGGCCCTGGGACAGGGCGGAGACGAGGGCGAACGAACCGACGATCGCCGCGCCCAGCAACAGCAGCGACCCGATGAGGAAGGTCGCGATCGCCGTCGCGAGAATCGGCACGAGGCGGCTCCGGCGGCTGGGCCGCGGTGGCGGCCGGTGGGTCGCTGCGCGGCGATGGGCAACGCCGTACGTCGCCCGCGCCGCAGCGGTCCGATGCGCCGCGCCCCGAGCCGCGCTGCCACGGCGGGTTCTGCCGCCCGTCGCGGTCCCGCGGCGCGCCGGACTGGCCGGGAGCAGCTTGCTGCTGCTGCCGGGCAGGATCGGACCGCCCTCCGCCTCTTCGTGCACGAGCGCAGCGTCGCCTCGTCCCCCTCACGTCCCGA